>JBCBHD010000083.1:0-11034 GCA_038526115.1 Pseudomonadota bacterium
AGGGATCACCCTACCGGAAAACTTGGTCCGCATAGATGGTGAGCAACGAATTCGCGCGCTTTCGCTAGCCGGAGAAGCGGCGCGGCTGCTTGTTTCTCTCGACGAATGCGGGATCCGCGCAATCGTTCTGAAAGGGCCGTTATTAAGTCAGATCATCTATGACGATCCGGCCATGCGCCAAAGCGCCGATCTTGATCTGCTGGTCGACTGGGATCAGTTTCGGTCAGCGCGTGAGGCTCTTTCGAGCCACGGCTACCAGCTGTTCACGAACGAACCACCGTGGGACGACTGGCGCATTGAGCCGTGGCGGCGCTTGGCAAAAGACATCACCCTGTTTCACCCGGAACGCGAAATATCGCTCGAGCTGCACCATAGATTGAAGTCTCCGGACACCTTGCTGCCTGGAATCGGCGTTGCGCAAGCGACACAAAGTATAACCATGGCAGGGCGGGAATTTGCTGCGTTTGAACGCGCTGATCTGTTTGCATATCTTTGCACACATGCCGCCACATCTTTCTGGGACCGGCTCAAATGGCTTGCCGATCTTCGCGCTTTTCTTGCCGGTTGCGGCACAAGCGAGATTGCAGATCTGCAAGCCCATTCGGAAAGGCTGGGGACCGGCCGCTGCACAGCGCTGGGTTTAATTCTATGTCACCGTCTCTGGAACCAGAAGCTCCCTCAAAGCGTGCTGGATCGCGTCACCAATGATCAGCAGCTTGTGGAATTAGAGCACGCATCAATTGCCCGACTGCTCAGCCCTGAGCGACAGGAAAACAGTCTGGCAAACAGCCTGGATCGAAGGCTTCAGCTGCTGTTGCGCGATGACCCGGCCTATAAGCGATCACTCGCCGCCGAGTTCTTCAATGACAAAGAACTGCTCGAAGAGCGTCGCATCCCGCGAAAACTGCGGTTCCTGTACCTGCCGCTGCGGGTTGTGCTTTTCCTGTCTCGGAAACTGGGTTGGCGAAAAAGCCCTATTCGCGAAGCCTTCGCTGCGCAGGAGGCACAAAAGAACCGACCGGCTTAATCAGCGATCCGGCAAAAGCGCCCTGCGTAAAAGCCAAGGGGTCGAACATCGTCCCGCCCATCCAGAGCCGTAACTTCACCGAAGATCATCGTGTGATCTCCTGCCGGATAGCGCGACCAATGGCGGCATTCGAGATGCCCGATCGATCCAGCAACCACAGGCAGTCCGTCGTCGGTCCACGTGAAATCCGACGCCTGCATCTGGATATCTCCACGCGAAGCATAGCGCCGCGCCAGCTCTTCCTGCTCCTCGCTCAAGATGCTGATTGCGAAATGTGAAGCATCGGCGAAAGCATCGAACTGGCTGGAATCGTTCTGTAAGCTCCAGCAGATCAACGTCGGATCAAGCGACACCGAGACGAATGAGTTCGCAGTGATCCCACTAGGCGAACCGTCTTGCCTGACGCGTGAAACCACACAGACGCCGGTCGAAAACAGCCCCATCACTTTGCGGAACGCTGCCGGATCAAGCGGCGGTGCCGAAACTGTGTCTCGCAATGGGGTCTCCGCACTTGAAACATTCGGCCGAAGCTTTCCCGCCAGCCGATCAAGCGGGGCACTAGATCAAACCATATAGGGCAAGTCTCGTTCCTCGCCAGAGCCAAGAGAAGATTCGATGCAGTCGCACCCGATTTTCAGGCACTCTTGCGCGCTTTGCACGTTAGTCTTTCAAACACGGCTACCACGTGGCCATCGCATAGATCACAGGACGGACAAATGATTGATAGGGTTGGAGAAGCTCTGAAGGACTTCCTCAAGCAGGAAAGTGCTGGCGGCATCGTGTTGATCGCGGCAGCAGCGCTGGCGTTGCTGATTGCCAACAGCCCGCTTGCAGATGGCTATTTCAACACGCTGAATACGAAGTTGAACGTGTCCTATGGATCGTTCGAAATCAACAAATCGCTGCTACTTTGGATCAATGACGGGTTGATGGCGATTTTCTTCTTCCTGATCGGTCTCGAAGTCAAACGAGAGATCATCGACGGGCAATTGTCGACCTGGGACAAGGCATCCCTCCCGCTTGCAGCTGCCATTGGCGGCATGGCTTTGCCTGCTGCAATCTTCGTGGCATTCAACTGGAATTCGCCTGAAAGCATAAACGGCTGGGCCATCCCTGCAGCGACTGACATTGCATTCGCGCTGGGCATCCTGTCCTTGCTCGGCCCGCGAGTGCCGGTTGCTTTGAAGGCCTTGCTGCTGGCTATTGCCGTGATCGACGATATCGGCGCCATCACCGTGATTGCTCTGTTCTATTCAGGCGAAATCAAGACCGACATGCTGATCGGCGCGGCAATCGCGCTGGCATTGATGTTCGCCGTGGGACGCATGCGGATCGGATCGGCGATCCCTTACGTGCTGCTCACCATGGTCATGTGGGTGTTCGT
Source organism: Pseudomonadota bacterium (assembly GCA_038526115.1). Taxonomy (GTDB): domain Bacteria; phylum Pseudomonadota; class Alphaproteobacteria; order Sphingomonadales; family Sphingomonadaceae; genus Erythrobacter. The sequence continues at coordinate 2,412 of JBCBHD010000083.1, forward strand.
GCTCAAATCGGGTGTGCACGCGACACTTGCTGGGGTTACAGCGGCGATGATGGTGCCAATGGTCGCACGCAATGACGTGAAATTGCTCGAACATATGGAGCATGCGCTGCACAAATGGGTAGCCTTCGTGATCATTCCGATTTTCGGGTTTGCCAATGCTGGCGTCACCCTAATCGGCCTTTCCCCATCTGATCTGCTCGCTCCCTTGCCGCTCGGCATCGCGTTGGGCCTGTTGATCGGCAAGCAGATCGGCATCGTCGGCTTTGCCTATATCGCCGTGAAAACGGGTATCGCGAAGCTTCCCGACAACGTGGGGTGGCGCAAGATCCACGGATTGTCTCTGCTGGCTGCGATCGGCTTCACCATGAGCCTGTTTATCGGCAACCTTGCTTTCGCCGATCAAGCGCAAGTCGATGCGGTGAAACTGGGTGTGCTTTCCGGATCGCTGATCGCCGCACTCGCCGGATACTTCATGCTCAAGGCCTCATTACCTGATGCCGTGCCAACCACAGAGAGTGAGCCCGCACATGCGAAGTGAGCCGGTGGCCCACACGATCAGGGTCAACGGAATCGAGCTAGCCTATTTCGAATGGGCTGGAAGCGCCGAAACCATAAAGCCACCTCTGGTTTTCGCCCATGCGACTGGTTTTCACGCGAGGGTGTTCGATGCGATCATTGAGCAGCTGCCTGAACATCGCGTCTATTCGCTCGACTTGCGCGGCCATGGCCGATCAAGTGGCGGCCCAATCAAACATTGGCGCGACATTGTGGCTGACGTTTGTGCCTTCATGGCAGACTTGGGTGTGGAAGGTGCCGTCGGCATAGGCCATTCCATGGGCGCGCACACGCTGCTTCAAGCGGCCCATGATCGTGTCGGCGCTTTCCGGCAATTGGTGCTGTTTGATCCCGTCGTTCTCGCGCCAGAATTCTACGCGCCAAGCGAGCCTTTGTTCACCCCGGACAACCCTCATCCAGCCAGCCGGCGCAAGCGTGATTTCGCTTCACCTGAAGCCATGATGGAAAGGTTCAGGGATCGCGATCCCTACAGTCTATTCGATGATCGGGTGTTCGCGGATTACTGCAAGCATGGCCTGCTGCCGCGGACCGATGGTGCCGGTTACAAGCTGGCCTGCCCACCTGAAGTCGAAGCCAGTGTTTACGCCTCAAGCCGCAGCAATGCCGGCATTCTGGAAACAGCGACGCAGGTCGAAATTCCGGTTTTGGTTGTGCGAGCCAAGCAGCTCGATTTTCAGGATTTCAAAGGGTCGCCGACCTGGCCGGAGCTCGCTTCGACAATGCCCAATGGCACAGATATGCACCGCCCGGACCGCACACATTTCCATCCTTTTGAAGACCCGGATGATGCTGCGCGTATCATTCGCCAGGCAATCGGGGACTAGTCGAGCGCACTAACTCCGAAGCGTGCGCGTCGCTTCCAGCACGTCCTGAAAATCCGTGTGCGCTCGCCTTATCTCAGCTGTGCGCGGCTGAGACAGATTGCGCCGGATAAGAGCACCCAAGCCGCCATAGAACTTTATCAATTGCTCGCGCAGAGGGTTATCAGGAGCCACCGATTGCGCCAGCCAAAGGGAAATCCCATGCGCTCGAGACAAAGGATCACGGGGCACGCAATCGGGTGAATGGTCCAGTGCCACCAGCGCTTGCCCCAGCGCCGAGACCACTTCCTCCAGACATATCCGCGTCAAATCGTCATTGGCCGAAGCTTCAATCCGAGCATCGAGATCAACGCGGCGATAGGCCGCAGCCGGATTCTGAGAGAACACCTGCATCACCCGTTACCGCTGACTGTTAAACTGCTCGACTTGCTGCTCAAGGAAGCTGAGCGTCGATTGCGAAGCCGCGATGTTCTGTTCCGCCCGGATCAGGTTTCGCGTCAAGCGCAGGCGCAGGTTTTCCTGTTGGTCGGCAATCCGTTCGAGCCGGGTGTCGTTGCGTTCGATCTGGTCCTGATAGCGCTCAACCGAGCCGCCGAGTGATCCCGGATCACTGATGCTGGAATTGTCGCGCGCAAGATTGTCGATGGTCGCGAAAACGCCAAATACGCCGGTCGTGAACATCGCCGCGGTGGCTTCCGGGCTATCGGCCAGTGTTTGTTCAAGCCGCGCCGTATCCAAGCGGAAACTGCCATCGCGGTTCAGGGACAGGCCCAGATCGGCAAGCGTGCTTGGCTCTCCCTCATCCGCATTCGGCATCATGATTTCGCTGGTCAGTCTGGCAAGATCACGCTTCAATTCACGTGCGCCAGGATCGTTGCCGAGTGTACCACCCTGAGCGGCTGCATTCTCATCAATCAGACGCGAAATGTCGTTCAAGGCGGCGACAAAATCATTCATTACATCGGTGATGGCCGAGCTGTCATTAGCAAACGAGATGGTGGTCGGCGCGCCGGAATTGGTGCCAGTCAGCTCCAGAGTCATGCCCTCTGGCAGCCCCGTCACAGTATTGCTGGCGCTGGCGAATTGCACCGTATCGAGAGCGAAGAGCGCATCCTGCGAAGACTGCCGCAATTCGCCAGTATCGCTCGCCGGGCTCCAGCCGAGATAGCTGAGATCACCCGGAGCGGCGCTGGGCGAGCCTGAGTTGCTGATCGGCTCCAGCACGAAGCCATTGGCTGCCCCTTCCTGCCCTTTGATAACCAGCTGCGCGCCGCCGGTCCCGTTGGCGACATAGGCTTCCAAGGCGCCATCGCTGGCGCTGTTGATCTTGCTGGCCAGAGTTTGCAGCGTGTCCGTGGCTTCAACCGTGATATCGAGGGCGGTCTGAGCGGTGTCTTCTGTGAAACTGCCGCCTGCAACAGTGCCAAAGCGAATTTGTAACGAGCCTTCGCCGACGAGGTCTTCTCCGCTGGAATAACTAGGCATAACCAGCGTCTGGCTCTGGGCCAGCTGGGCGACTTCAAGCGAGTAAGAGCCGGTTGGATTGCTGCCTGCCGGTGTGCTCACGCTTGCTACCGCTGAATTGCCGATGCTCGCTGTCGGTGACAGGTCGCCCGTCCGGATCCTGTCTCCGAGCGCGCTGGCGAGATCGTTCACCGAGTTGCGAAGGAGAGAGGCTGCTGAAATCCGCGCTTCCAGCGTCTCATTCCGCGATTCCAGAGTGCTGCGCTGAAAGCCGAAAGAAGCTTCCGAAAGATCGCGGGCAAGCTGCGTGAAGTTGATCCCGCTGCCCGCGCCCAGCGCTGCAATAATGTTGGAGCCATCGTTTTCCATGGCTCAAAGGACGACCATTTGCGCTGATGCTTAAGCGCTGCGATCAGGCGCTTTCAAGTTTGCCCTCCGCATCAAAGCGCAGCTCGCTTGGCACCTCGACCAATGGCATTTGCGGATGCTCACCGCGTTTCAGCGACATCACGAACGCGACCAAAGATGCAATCGCGACGTAAAGCTCTTCACGGACCATCTGATTGGCACGCGTGGTGAAGTAAACAGCACGGGCAAGCTGCGGGTATTGCAGCACCGGAAGCCCCTGTTCGCTCGCCAGTTCGCGCATCGCCAGCGCCGTTTCGCCCCGACCTTTCGCCAGAACCACCGGCGCGGGCGCCAAGCCGGGATCGTAAGTAAAAGCGACCGCAAAATGCTTCGGGTTCACAACAACAAACTGAGCGTCTTTCATCGCCTTGCCGACACTGCCACGCGCCAGATCGCGTTGTCTCTGCCGCCGCGCCATTTTGACCTCAGGCGAACCTTCCGCCTGCTTGGTCTCATCGCGCATTTCTTTGTGGCTCATTTTGAGCCGCTTGTTCCGTTGGATGCAGGCGCACAAGACTACGCGGTGATCGTTGGTGGGGTGACGATTGCCAGTGGTTCAGTCCGGGCGAACAAGCTGCTTGCCATTGATGCTGGCGATGTTCGCACGGGCCACGGCCTCACAGGCGAAGCGACCCGCGATCCCAGCTTTGATTGCCCTGCACTCTGGATTGATCCTGCTGCACGCGATCATGCGATTGCCGAGGGGTTCATGGCTGTCGATCCCAGCACGGTTATCGCCACTCATGCCAATCAGGCCCTTTTGGCACAAAGCGACCAATTGCTTGGCCCGGAGGAAGTTCGCGACCTGCTGGATGCACTGAAAGAACGCGCACCTGCTCTGGTCGAGGCCGTTCATCCCGAACCGCTTTCGCTGGCCGCCATGACTCGGATATTTCGTGCGCTTATCGCCGACGGGATCGGCCTGTCGCATCCACAGCCGATCTTTACCAGTCTCGCTCTCGCGCTTCAGAAAACGCAGGAATTCGATGCGCTCATCGATGCCGTGCGAGCTGATCTCGGAGCCAAGCTGGTCGCCCGCGTGGCAGAGCCTGGCGCAGCGTTGAAAGTCGCCACGCTCGACGCAGGTCTGGAATCATCGATCCTTGGCGGGATGGCGGATCCGGCTACCGGGCAGCCGCTGATCGAGCCGGACTGCGGAGCGATGATCGCTCGCCGTATCAACGAGTTTATCAGCGAAACCGATGGGCCGATCGCCTTGATAGTCCAACCGCCAGCCCGCCGATCCTTGGCCAGCTTCCTAAAGCAACGAGCAACTCGTTGCCTTGTGCTCTCCATCAATGAATTGCCGGCGACGCAGGCTGTCGAGGTGGTTGGCGTGATCGGCGCAGAGGAGCCAGCGTCAGTCACAAGCCAAACCGCAAACGAACATCCAGCTGAAGGTGCGCTTGAAGGAGCGTTGGCCGCATGAAGCACGATGCCAACAGTTTTGCCGGTGCGACGCCGGTCGCTTACTCCAGCACGTCGCGTGCAGAAATCGAAGACCGCGTCCGCCGGTTCCTCCCGATGGTACGCCGGGCAGCCTGGCACATTTACGGAATGGGTCGCGAAGGCCTGGAAGTCGAAGATCTGATCCAGGCCGGGATCGTTGCACTCACCGAATGTGCACAGCGACACAATGGCCCAGGGGAGGATGGCTTTGCCGCCTATGCCAAGATCCGTGTGCGCGGCGCGATGCTCGATTGCATCCGCAAACTGCTCAATGACACCCGCACCGCCCGCAAAAAGCGGGCCGCTTATCAGCGCACGCTTGATAGCCTGCGGCAACAGGCCGGACAGGAACCCAGCCGCATGGAAGTCGCGCAAGCCATGGGCATCAGCGACAGTGAGCTACTGGAGATTGAAGCATCAGGCGTGACCCTGTCTTCTATCAGCGACGAATATGACGACGCCAACACCGCATTTGCCAGCGAAGAACCTGATCCGTTCGCTGTCTTGACCGAAATGGAAGATCGCGAACGGCTTGTCCGGGCCATGACCGAATTGCCCGATAGGCTGAAACTGGTGTTGCAGCTGTTCTTCGTCGAGGAAATGAACCTGACCGAGATTGCCGCCGTGCTCGAAGTCAGTGTTCCGCGCGTCCATCAGCTGCGCGCAAAGGCCCTGAAAGACCTGCGCGCGCTGATGGAAGCGGAAGCGGCCTAGCGATCAGTCTCCGTCGGCGTGAGCACCAGCGGCGTGCGTTGCGGTGTGCGAGCCACCTGCGCCCTTGCCGCCATGGGCTTCCCACCAATATTCACGGCGCTTGAAGTCACCGGTGGCAACTTCGTTCATGCTCTTGGCATCATACAGCCGCCCGCCAAGCATCACTTGCTCTATCTTGTCAGTATCGCGGATATTGGCGCTTGGGTCAGCGGTCAGGACCAGCAGATCGGCAAGCTTACCGACTTCGAGACTGCCGACATCCTTTTGCATGCCTAGCGATTCCGCGGGCCAGATCGTAGCCGTTTTGAGCGCTTCGACCGCGCTCATACCACCACGAGCAAAGCTCCAGATCTCCCAGTGCGCGTCGAGCCCTGCCTGTTGTCCGTGCGCTCCGATAGAGACCTTGACCCCGCGATCTGCGAATTTCTTGGCTTCCCGCGCAGCGTTATCATCAACAAACGCCCAATCCGGAGCTTTCGTCCGCCGAGCGTTGTCGGCTAGCAGGATCTTGGGCGGCGTGTGGATCATCAACGGGTGATCGAACACATCCATCGCCTGACGCCAATACGGATCGCCCGCAAGGCCGCCATAGGTCACGTTCAGGGTTGGTGTGTAATTGGTGTTCGACTGGCCAAAGAACTGAAGAACGTCCTCGTAAAACACATCGCCTGGAACGTTGTGCTCCAGAGTAGAATTGCCATCGGCGACTAGGTTCATGTCCATTCCGAACAGCGAACCGCCTTCGGCGACGTTGAGCATGTTCTCTTCAGCTGCCGCCCGCGCAACCATCTGGCGCTGTTCGCGGCGAGGCTGGTTGTAGTTCTTCACTGAAATGCCGCCCTGCGCCTTGATCCGGCGGACATGAGCGAGCGCATCATCATAGCTATCGATCCGCGCATAAACACTCGGAGCCTTCGCTCCATAGATGATTTCCCCGGTTGAAAAGAGACGCGGGCCGAGCAGCATTCCAGCCCGTTGGCGCTCAGCTGCAGCGAAGAACTGGCTAGCCCGGTTGGATGGATCATGAATGGTCGTGACACCCATCGCGAGGTCCTGAACCAGCCGCCAATTCTGTTGCGGGATCAAATCGCCGGTCCCTTGCGGGCCGTGTGCGTGCGCATCGACAATGCCGGGCATGATTGTCTTGCCGTTCGCGTCGATCGTGGTCGCGCCGCCGGGTACACTCACATCACCGGCTGCACCGATTGCCGCGATACGGTCGCCTTCGATCACGATCACGCCATTCTCAATCACACCAGCATCTTGAGTGTCGAGCCCCCCCGCCATTGTGAGGATACGCGCACCAGTGATTGCGACAGTGCCGGTCGGCTTGGCCGCTTCGACCGTCATCGCGAGCGGGACAGTCTGAGTCGCAGGCCCGCCCGCGTCCTCGTCGTCCTTGCCCTTGGGCGCATTGCGGAAGAAATCGCTCACCTGCGCGCTGCGGAGGTTTGCGCCGATCGACCAGAACAGCGTCTGCCCACCACGTGCAAAGCCCATATAATCCGCGCCGCCATCCGAGACTTTCGTCACAGGCAGAGAGCCGCCTTTTTCGCTCACATTCACAGGCTTGCCACCAGGCAACAGCGGCATCGCGAAGACTTCGTAATTCTGGCGGAAAGCAATCGTCTTGCCATCGGGCGAGACGCGGAAATCATTGGCAAGGTCACCCTTGGCGTGCACCCGCTTCGCTTCCCCTTCGAAGCTGGTCGAAACCAGCGCGAAATCGCCACCTTCGCTCATCGTCATGAAGATGCGGGTCGGGTCCGAACCGAATTGCGGGTTACCGCCTGAGCGCGAGACAAACTGCGGATCGCCGCCATTTGTCGGCACCGCGTAGATGCCAGTATTCTCTGAGTATTCGGGCGAGGTCAGATAGCCTCCCGAACGTTTCTCATAAACGATCAAGCGGCCATCCGGAGAGAAAGCAGGCTTTGCATAATGCCCCGGTTGGCTGGTTACCACGCGGCGGTTTTGACCATTGGCATCCGCGACGACAATCTCGCCCAGCCCTTCATCGCTCCAGCGCACATAGGCCAGCTGGCTGCCATCGCGGCTGAAAGCCGGCCAGGCTTCAACGACTTCAGCGCTGTCACCGGTCAGCTGACGCGGTGCATCGCGACCGCGCGCCGATTTGAAGTGCAGCCGCCCAAGGCTTTCAAACACCACACGGCTGCCGTCCGGCGACATCACTGCGTATTTCGGCATGGTCGTGGCGAAGCGATCAGGCGACACCTCGATCTCTGGATGCGGCGCATCCGCGATCCCGCGCGTGTCATCAATCCGGAACGGGATCACCGCATGGTTCGCCCCGTCGCGGTCGATACGGTTGAGCTTTCCGCCCGCCCAGAACACGATGCTGCGGCTATCGGGCGTCCAGTCCATATTGGGATAGACCCCGGTGACAGCCCAGGTTTCCTGCACATCGAGATCGAGCGCATCGTAGATCATGCGTTCCTTGCCGCTGTCGATCTCCTTGACCCAAAGCTGCGAGGTATCCTTATCGCGGCGGACAAAGGCGATTTCCTTGCCATCAGGCGAAGGCGCAGGCCGAACCGCGCCGCCATAGCCATCCACGGCTGTGGTGACTTCACCGGTTGCGAGGTCGTGCTTTTCGATCGCGAAGATGCCTGCATTGGAATCCTGCGCGTAGATGAAGGTGTTCCCCGGTGTGGTGTTGCGGGTGTAGTAAATCGCGCTGCCATCTGCGGAGAAGATCGGTTCGCCGAGCTCTTTCTGTAGGCTTTCATTGGCGCGCTTAACCACCTGCACGCCGCCTCCGCCGGAGACGTGGTACATCCAGATTTCGCCGGTGCCGAGCGAACGCTGCGTGGTGAAGTGCTTCTTGGCTGCAATGAACTCGCCATCGGGCGACCAAGTGGGCTGATGCACAAGGCGGAAGCTCTCCTTCGTCACCTGCCTTTTGTCCGAACCGTCACGGTTCATCACCCAGATATTGTCGCCGCCGCCGCGATCCGAAGTGAAGGCAATACGCTCGCCATCGGGAGAGAAGCGCGGTTGGACCTCCCACGAAAGACCTTCGGCAATCCGCGTGGGCGTGCCGCCGGTAATCGGCATGGTGTAGATATCGCCCAGCACATTGAAGGCGATGGTCTGCCCATCAGGCGCAACATCGACATCCATCCAGGTGCCTTCGTCGGTCTGGATCGGGACTTGTTCGATAGTCGCGC
>JBCBHD010000084.1:0-11007 GCA_038526115.1 Pseudomonadota bacterium
CCGTCCCGGATATCGATCCCGTACTCAACTCCCTTGCTGCGTGGCTTCACCAATGTCAGATCGCCAGTCGGATCAGCGGCCGAGACAAAGCGAACTTCGCTCGTTTCATTGTCGCCAGTTGAAATGATCAGCCAGTCGTCTTGCACGGACAATCCTGCGCCCACGCTGAAACTCTCATCATCTTCCTTGTAGAGGACAACATCCTCACTCACCGGCGTACCGATCACGTGGAGCTTGGCTTCCAAAGTTCGCCAGTTTTCGCTCGAAGGTCCGTAAACCAGAGCAGTATCGTTCGCGACCCAGGTTAGGCCGCTGCGCAGATTTGGGATCTCGTCTGCCAGCAATTCTCCGGTTTCCAGATCCTTGATCCGTCCGGTGTAGCGTTCGGCCCCGCTAGTGTCAGTGGAATAGGCCATGAACCGACCGTTCTTGCTGACTGAGGCAGCACCTAGGCGGAAATACTCCAAGCCTTCGGCCAGCTCGTTCTCATCAAGGATCAGCGTGGGATCTGCATCCTCGGGAGCGTTCACCGGCTTGCGATAATGCTTGCGGTATTGCGATCCCTCTTCGAATTCGGACCAATAGAGGAAATCTCCACGGCGCTGCGGAACGGTGCTTTCATCTTCCTTGATCCGCGCCCGCATCTCTTTGAACAGCGTATCGGTCAGCGCCTTATGCGGACCCATTTGCGCTTCAAACCAGGCATTCTCCGCCTTCACGTAATCGAGCACATCATCATCATCGATAGTCGGATAAGACTTGTCGTAGAGCCAGTCATACGGATCAGAGATCGTGATGCCGTGATGGGTGTAGCTGTGCTCACGCTTTTCGGCGACGGGCGGCGCTGTTGGGGCGGCATCTTCGGAAATTGTCACGCTTGCGGTGTCCTTGTGATTATCGGCCTGCAACGCCCCCCAAGGGGTGAGCGCCAGTGCAGCGGCAAAAGTCAGATGTTGGATCCGGGGAGTCTTCATGGGTTCGGCATCCTTCGGATGAGCTTTCACGGAATGAAGCTTGGCTGGAAAGCGGGTTCAATCCGACCTATGTTGCGACCCATGAAGAAACAAGCCCGCGCCTCGCAAAAGGGTGCGGCCAATCGGGAACCTGCCGTATGTTGATGCAAACTCACGAAGCTCGTCTCGCCGCGTTGAGAGAAGAACTGAAACGCCGGGATCTCGATGGTTTCGTTGTTCCGATCTCCGATGAACATATGAGTGAGTATGTCGGCGACTATGCTCAAAGACTGGGATGGTTGACGGGCTTTGCGGGGTCAGCGGGATTTGCCGCCGTCACGCTCGATACAGCGGCCATCTTTGTCGATGGGCGCTACACCGTTCAGGTTCGTCAGCAAGTTGACGATGGATTGTTCGAATATCGCAGCATTCCTTCGGACAGTCTGGCCGGATGGCTGCAAGGCGCTTGCGAGAGCGGGGCCAAGATTGCCTACGACCCATGGCTCCACACCTCTGGCTGGGTGAGCGGCTTGGAAACCGCGCTGAAATCCGCCGGGATTGCGCTGGTCGCAGCTCAGGGCAACCCGATTGACGCGGTGTGGAACGACCGCCCGCAGCCATCATCAGCGCAGGCCATTGTTCATGATGAAAAGCTGGCCGGTCGTTCGTCTGCCGAAAAGCGCGCCGAAATCGCAGACTGGCTGAACAAGGAAGGTCACGATGCTGTTGTGGTCCCCGCTCTCGATTCAATCGCTTGGCTGCTAAACATTCGCGGCGCAGATGTTGCGCATACTCCGGTAGCGTTGTCCTATGTCATCGCCCATGCCGACGGCCGGGCGGAACTGTTCATCGCTCCTGAGAAAGTCACCCCTGAATTGAGCCAGCATCTCGGCAACGCCGTGGTGATCCGGGATCGCAGCGCGTTCGAAGGGGCTCTCGGCGAATTGTCAGGCAAGAGTGTGAGCGTCGATCCCAATTTCGGGGTGGCGGCGATAGCCCAGGCCTTGCAGGCCGGCGGTGCCAAAGTGGCGTTGAAACAAGACCCCACCATTCTGACCAAGGCGATCAAGCACCCGGTCGAACAACAGGGGCAACGCGATTCTCAAGAGCGCGACGGCGCAGCCGTAACCCGGTTCTTGCGCTGGCTCGAAGTGGAAGGACCGAGCGGTGAAGTGGATGAGCTTTCCGCCGCGGCAAAGTTGGAAAGCTTCAGGCGCGAGCACGGCACACTGCGTGATCTTTCATTCGATACGATCTCAGCCGCAGCAGGCCATGCCGCGCTTCCGCACTACAAAGTGGATGAAGACAGCAATATCCCGATCCCGCCCGGCTCAATTTATCTTGTCGATTCCGGTGGCCAGTATGATGACGGGACAACCGATATCACGCGGACTGTCTGGATTGGTCCGGGTGAGCCGACAGCCGAAATGACCAGCCGCTTCACACAGGTGCTAAGAGGACACATCCAGATCGCGAAGGCCGTATTCCCGCAAGGCACGAGCGGCGGCCAGCTGGATGTCCTCGCAAGGCAGTATCTGTGGGAAGCCGGTGTCGATTATGCACATGGGACCGGTCATGGCGTCGGCAGCTTTCTCGGCGTGCATGAAGGTCCGCAGCGGATCGGCAAGCCATCAGGCGGGCAGGCCGGGACAGAGCAAGAGCTGTTTGCCGGCATGATCCTCTCCAATGAGCCGGGCTATTACAAGCTAGACGCGTTTGGTATCCGGATCGAGAATTTGGTTCTGACCGAGGAACGCCAGATTGAAGGCGCAGAAGGGCGCTATCTTGGCTTTGAGACGCTTACTTTCGTGCCGCTCGATCGCAAGCTGATTGACACTGCGCTGCTCACAGAAACCGAAATCGCCTGGGTTGATGATTATCACATGAAAGTCAGAGCCTTGCTCGCTCCGCAGCTTTCCGGAGAGGATCTGGCCTGGCTCGAACGGGAGACCATGCCGCTCTGACCGGTCTTGTAGCCCCGCCTTTGTTCTACTAATGTTCTCATATCGCGAGTCGCAACCAAGCGACTGCAATTCGGAGGAACAGATATGATCGGCTACGTTACCCTTGGCACCAACGACCTGCCGCGTGCGGCAAAATTCTATGATGCAATTGCCGAACATTTCGGCGTTGGACGGATGATGGAGTTCGATACGTTTATCGCATGGGGCGCGATGGGTGGAGCCCCCGGTGTTGCTGCTACCAAACCCTTTGATGAGCAGGAAGCGACTGTGGGCAATGGAACGATGGTGGCGTTGCAAGTCGAGAACCCGGAAAATGTTCAAGCCATCTATGACACGGCAATCGCCAATGGCGGCACCGATGAAGGCGCACCGGGCCCACGCGGCGATGACGGCTTTTACGCCGGGTACTTTCGCGATCCGGACGGCAACAAACTGAACGCGTTCTGCATGACCGTGCCGACATCATGAGCGCGCGCAAGCTAAGCGATAGCTTCCTTCATTTGGGGCTCGGCGCAACTGCCGAGCCTCAGCCGCCATTCAATGGCATGGAATGGTACGCAGGCTATGGTGAGCGCCACGGCAGTGATGGAGCGGAAGGTCGACTCGTTTCCCAGCACACGTTCACTGAAAGCTGGAATAGTTGGGAAATGCATCCCAAGGGATCCGAGGTTGTTATCTGCACACATGGCGAGATGGTGCTGACGCAGGAATTTCCTGATGGGGAACAACAGACAGTCGCTCTCGCAGCAGGAGAATACGCAATCAATGCGCCGGGCGTATGGCACACAGCGGATGTGAAAGAGACTGCGGCGGCCATCTTTATCACGGCTGGCGAAGGCACGCAGCACAGACCTCGCTAACGCACTCAAATACTGAATATCTTTCACTGAAATGAACCAAATGTTTGCTAGCCTTGCGGCGACCTGAACGGATCCGCGAACGCGATACAAGCTGCGACAAAGTCGCACGCATTCGGGATAATCCTGCGACACTGCTCCGCTAGAACAGTTCTCGTGAGTTGCGGTGAGCGCTCCAAGAAATTGGCCGTTCAGGCCATTGAAGACCGGTAGCGGACCGCCCCTGTTCGCCGCCATGGGTCGCCGCTCTTTAACTGAGCAGCGGTTTGGAGCCTCGCCGTAACTCTTCTATGAATTGAGATTATGGAGAACTCGAATGCGTAAACTGACACTCACTCTCTCGGCTGCCGCACTGGCCATAGGCGGAGGCGGAATCGCCATTGCCGCACACCATTCCGGCAATCACTCCGCCGACGCCAATGGCGATGGTGTCGTCAGTCTGGAAGAAGCGAAAACAAAAGCCGATGAACGCTTCACGAAAATGGATGTCAATGGCGATGGCCAGATCGACAAATCGGATCGCGAAGCGAAGCGTGCAGCGCGTTTTGCTGCAGCTGATACCGATGGCAATGGTGAATTGACGCAGGCCGAAATGACCGCAGCCCGCGAGGCCCGCAAAGCCGAGCGCTCCGAGCGCCGTGCATCGCGGCAGGCGCAGCGGTTCGAACGCATGGACACCGATGGCAGCGGCGGCATCAGCGAGGCCGAAATGGCGGCCGCCCAAGAAGCTAGGGCTGAACGGCGCGGAGAAGCACGCGGAGAACGACGCGGAAAGAGCGGTGAAATGCGCCGCGGTGGCCGAGGTGGCAAAGGGAAGAACCGGGCAATGCGTATGATGCGTCAGGCTGACACCAACAACGATCAGATCGTGACCCGCGCTGAATTCGACACCGCCGTCGAGGCCCGTTTCGCCCGTGTGGACACAGATAATTCCGGCACGATCACCGCCGAAGAGCGCGAAGCTGCCAAAGAAGCCCGCAAAGCTCAGCGGAGCGAGCGCCGGGGCCAGCGTCGCGGTCAGCGCGGCAGCTAAAGCCACTTGCCAATAACGAGTCATCCGGCTCGGCAGCGCATACATTTTGGTTGCGCTCGCCGGGTCGGGTTCGCTTTTCCGCACGCTTTCTGCAAACACTCTCAAACGAGAACGAGATGACTGACGCACCGACTTCCATTTTGCTGGTTGATGACGAGCCCACCCTGCGTGAACCGCTGGCCGAGTATCTTGTGGGTCAGGGTTTTGAGGTAACTGAGGCTGAAAGTGCAGCTGCAGCGCGGGCTATTCTTGGCACGGCCTCACCCGATATCGTCTTGCTCGACATCATGATGCCGGGTGAAGACGGCCTTTCGTTCTGCCGCCATCTTGTCGAAACGCGCAATTTACCGGTGATCTTTCTGACCGCCCGCGCCGAATCGACTGATCGCATCGTCGGCCTAGAACTTGGCGCAGACGATTACATCGTGAAGCCCTTTGAACCCCGTGAACTTGTCGCACGCATCCGCACAGTTCTGCGCCGTGTGGCCCGTGGGCCAGCACCGGAGGCGCTGGCGGAAGACTGGTATTACGCTTTTGAAGGATGGGTGCTCGATCCGCTGAAACGCAAACTCACTGATCCCGAAGACGTAAAAGTACCAATCTCGACGGCGGAGTTCCGGCTGCTCAGAGCGTTTCTCGACAATCCCAAGAAGGTGCTGGACCGCGATTGGCTGCTTGATGTGGTGCAGGGACGCACTGCTCATCTGTTCGATCGAGCGGTCGACAATCAGGTCAGCCGGTTGCGGCGCAAAGTCGAAGCGGATAGCCGCAACCCTCAATTTATCCAGACCGTTCGCGGTGGTGGCTATCGCTTTGCAGCGCAGGTCAATCGAGTGGCTCCTGATCCGGATTCCTAAGCTGAGCCATGAAGCGTATCGTTCCGAAATTCCTTTTTCCGCAAAGCCTGCTGGGTCAGGTCATGGCAGTGTTGGCCATCGGCTTGCTGGTTGCGCAGGCGATTTCGGGCTTCTTGCTCTATCAGGCGAGCGAACAACGACGCGAAGGCGCTCTGGTCAATTCCATTGCATTTCGCCTCGTCACAGAGGGCAGTCGTCCTGATCGTGAAGAACGCCGCCGTGCTCGAAGGGCTGCGATGCGCGAGCAGGGGCTCGACCCGGACAGCCTGCCCCGCCTGGACCGGCCTCGACCACGGCGGCCGCGATTGGGGTTGGAACGCACGCCCCGCTCCCCCATTGCCGCAACCGAAAACCGGCTTGAAAGCTTTGAAAGCGAGCTGCGAGATGTTCTTGCGCAGCAAGGGATCGAACCTCGGCAAATCGTTGTGACCCGCCGGATCGCCAGTTCCGATCCCTATGTTCGAGAGCTGACCGAAACCAGGCCGGCTTTGCGCCGACCCAATTGGCAAGACACCAAACTCCTGGTCGCCTCGGTTGAATTGAATGACGGCACCGGCTGGATTACCGCACGCTTGCCAGAGCCTCGCCGCAAGAATGGTGGGCCTGCAACACTGATCTTCCAGACCTTGGTGATCTTCGGGGTGTTGTTCCTGCTGCTTTTCCTGGTTCTGCGGCGGATCACAAGACCGCTCGCAATCCTCACCGACCGAGTCAGCGATTTCTCACGCAATCCGGACCATGCCGTCAGAATCGAGGAAAGCGGTCCGGCTGACACGCGGCGCTTGATTGCGGCTCACAACGCCATGGAAGCGCGAATTGCAGCGATGCTGGACGAGAAAGACGTGATGCTTGGCGCAATCGGCCACGACCTCAAGACACCGCTAGCGGCCTTGAGGGTGCGCATTGAAAGTGTGCCGGACGATACACAGCGCGAACGCATGGCGAGCAGCATCGAAGACATCACACGCACGCTGGATGATATCCTCTCGCTTGCGCGGATCGGCCGCAATGGCGGGCCAGCCGAGCCGCTCGATCTCGGCGCGCTGGCAATAGGCGTGGTCGAAGAATTCGAAGATCTCGGAAATCCGGTGTCGATCAAGGACCCACCTCGCATAGTCGCCACGGTGCAGGAAACATGGTTGAAGCGCGCCTTGCGCAATCTCATCACCAATGCTGTGCGCTATGGCGAGGAAGCTGTCGTCTCGCTTGAACATCGCAACGATGAGGCAATCCTTCGGATAGAAGATCGCGGACCGGGCATCCCGCCAGAACAGATCGATGACATGTTGGAACCGTTCAAGCGCGGAGAGGCCTCTCGCAACCGGTCCACGGGCGGTGCCGGGCTCGGCCTAACACTCGCTCGGGCAATCGCTGAACAGCACGGTGGCACCCTGACTCTATCCAATCGCAAAAGCGGAGGGCTCCGGGCCGAATTGCGCTTGCCGCTGGCATCGTGACAAGCGTATCCGGGAGCGCGCTCGGCACGAAAGGATCGGCATGACACATGTAATGTATGGCTCGCCCGCGTCACTCTTCACCGGCAAGGCCCGCGCCTATCTGGACTGGAAGGGAGTTGACTACGCCGAGATCGCTCCCAATCTCGAAATCCGTAACGAAGTGATCGTGCCTGCTGTGGGTCGGATGATCATCCCGGTCATGAAGCTTACTGACGGGACGATCCTCCAAGACACATCTTTGATCATTGATCACTATGAATTGGTCTTGGGTGGCCCTTCTGTTTATCCTGACACACCACTTCAGCATTTTGCCGCTCGATTGATCGAGTGTTTTGGCGACGAGTGGCTGGTGATCCCGGCCATGCATTACCGCTGGAACTACAATGAGGATTGGATCTACGGCGAATTCGGTCGCAACATGATGCCCGATGCATCGCCTGAACAACAGGTCGCAGCAGGCAAAATGATCGGCACACCATTCAAGGGATTCGTGCCGATGCTGGGCATCAATGAGACCACCATTCCAGGTATCGAAGCCAGCTACGAAGCCCTTCTTGCCGATCTGGACGCCCACTTTGCAGTGCATCCGTTTCTCTTCGGGGCGCGGCCATCGATCGGAGACTACGGACTGATCGGACCTCTGTACGCACACCTTTATCGTGATCCGGCATCAGGCGAGATTATGGAAAGGCTCGCACCGCATGTCGCGGATTGGGTGCGACGCATGGTCGAACCTGCCCAACCGCTCTCTGGCGAGTTCCTGCCAGATGATGAAGTTCCGGAAACGCTCATCCCGATCTTGCGCAGGATGATGGATGAGCATGTCCCGTTCCTTGCCAAGACAGCAAAACTGCTTAGCGAATGGCACGCGCAAAACCCGGATGCCGATCTTCCTCGCGGCGTCGGCATCGCCTCCTTCACGATCGAAGGCGTCGAGGGCGAAGGCGCTGCGCGAGTCTTCAGCCTTTGGATGTTACAACGGGCGCTCGATTATCGGCAGAAGCTCAGCCCAACGGATCGCGAAAGATGCGACGCCCTTATGCGGTCCGTAGGCGGCGAACAGCTAATCGATTTTCCAATGCCGGTGCGGCTGGCTTACGAGGATCACACGCTGACAGTCGCATCCGGATAGCGGATCAGCGCATCAATCCACCGATCAAGTTGCGCACGAACCGGCCTGCAATCGGACCGGCCAGATCAGTCGCAATCGAACCAGCCGCCGAAGTGATCCCCGATCGCATCGGATTGGAGCGGCTCTTTTTGCCCAGAACGGCGGCAGCAGCTGCACCGGCCATACCGCCAGCCGCCACCTTGGTGCCGCGTGAGATAGCCTTTTCCCAGATCGATTTGGTCTTGCGCGGACGCTTGCGGACCTCTTCTTCGCCCTTCTCAGCCACTTCCTCAGCGGTTTCTGCGGCATCGGCGGCTTTTGCCGCGAGGACTTCCTCGGCGCTCTCGCGGTCTACCGCTTCATCATACTTGCCTTCGAACGGGCTGACTGACTGGATGATAGCACGTTCCTTTTTCGTGACCGGGCCAAGGCGCGAGCGTGGCGGTTTGATCAATGTGCGCTGCACGATAGTGGGAGCGCCCTCTTCATCGAGGGTGGAAACCAGCGCTTCACCCACTTTCAGCTCGGTAATGGCTTCTTCAACATCCAATTCTTCATTGATGCGAAACGTCTCAGCTGCCGCCTTGATCGCGCGCTGATCGCGCTTGGTGAAGGCGCGCAAGGCGTGCTGCACACGGTTGCCAAGCTGGCCTGCGACTTCTTCGGGAATGTCGATCGGATTCTGTGTGACAAAGTAAACGCCGACACCCTTGGATCGGATCAAACGAACGACCTGCTCGATCTTTTCCTGCAAGGCTTTTGGCGCATCATCGAACAGCAGGTGCGCTTCATCAAAGAAGAACACCAGCGTCGGCTTTTCCGGGTCACCCACTTCAGGCAGCGTTTCGAACAGTTCGGCGAGCAACCACAGCAGGAAGGTCGCGTACAGTTTGGGACTGCGCATCAGTGTGTCAGCGGCCAACACGTTGACATAGCCGCGGCCCTGATCATCGACCTTCAGGAAATCATCAATCTCTAAAGCCGGTTCGCCAAAGAAATGATCTGCGCCTTGGGATTCGAAGCTCAGCAATTGCCGCTGAATAGCGCCGACGGACTGCTTTGATACATTGCCGTACTTGCCGGAAAGCTCCTTGGCATTTTCATTGGCCCATTGCAGCATCGACTGCAGATCGCCGAAATCGAGCAGCAGCAAGCCATTATCGTCGGCATGGCGGAAGACGATCTGCAACACGCCTTCTTGCGTTTCATTGAGATCGAGAAGGCGGGCAAGCAGCAGCGGACCCATTTCGGAAATGGTGGTGCGGATGGGGTGGCCTTGTTCGCCAAACAAATCCCAGAAGATGACCGGATTGTCTGAGTAACCGTAGTCCTCCATGCCCAGTTCCTTGGCCCGGCCTTCGAGTTTGTCGGCATGTTTGAATTTGGGGCTGCCCGGCATGGCGATACCCGAAAGATCGCCTTTGACGTCGGCTACGAAAACGGGGACTCCGTTGGCAGAGAAGCTCTCAGCAAGGCCCTGAAGAGTTACCGTCTTACCTGTACCGGTCGCACCGGCAATCAAGCCATGCCGGTTAGACCGACTTAACGCCAGATTTTGATTTTCGCCATTACCGCCAAGACCAAGAAAAATATCACTCATTTGCTGTGGACCCTTACCCCTTCATTCGTTGTCGGGAGATGTGCATAGCCAAACCGGAGCGGTCAAGTTCTCGACTTGCGCCAGAGATGAGCTACAGCGGTGCCGATGGGAGACGACAGGCCGTTCATTTTGCTTGATGACGCCCGCACCGGAGACGGCGCGGCGGATGCTCTGTTGTATGAAGGCCCGGTTGAAGTGTTCGTCGCGCATCACTCGGCTGATGTTGAGCAGGCCCTTGCCAGAGCCGATGCAGCGCGGCGAGACGGGCGCGGCACCTTGGCGGGTTTTGTCGCCTATGAAGCCGGCTTGGCGTTGGAACCTCGACTTGCTCCGCTTGCCGATGAACGCAGCGGTGCCAATGGACCGCTGGTCTGGCTAGGTCTGTTCCCGGAGCCAGAACGTATTCCGGCACGAGATGTCTCTGCGTGGTTGGCCGCCCGCTCAGAAGGCAGCGCTAGCCTTGGCCCGCTTGATCCGCAGATTTCTCCCGGCGGCTATCAACAGGCCTTTGATGCGATGCAGGAAGCCATCCATGCGGGCGACATCTATCAGGCCAATCTGACCTATCCACTCACGGGTTCTTTTCGCGGTGATCCAATCGCATTGTATGCTCAGCTGCGTCCTGCGGCGCAGGCGGGCTATGGCGGAATCCTGTTTGATGGATCACACTGGATGCTGAGCTTTTCGCCCGAATTGTTCGTTTCGCTTGAGGACGATCAGGCCAAGGTCAAGCCGATGAAGGGCACAAGACCCCGCCACGACGATCCCCGGCTCGATCAGCGAGCCAAAGAGGATCTGGCCTATTCCGAGAAGGACAAGGCCGAAAACCTGATGATCGTCGATCTGATGCGCAATGATTTGTCGCGTGTCGCAGTGGCAGGCAGCGTGCAGGTCGATGCGCCATTCGCCATTGAGAGTTACCCCACTGTTCATCAGATGGTTTCGACGGTTCGCGCTAAACTGGCTCCCGGCAAGGGGTCCATGGATCTGGTCCGGGCGATATTTCCATGCGGTTCGATCACGGGCGCTCCGAAGATTCGCGCGATGGAACTGCTCAATGGAGTGGAGCGTGATGCGCGCGGAGCCTATTGCGGTGCCATCGGTAGGATTGATGCCAACGGTGATGCCGCCTTCAATGTCGCAATCCGCACATTGCGACTGACTCCGATTGAAAA
>JBCBHD010000085.1:0-11000 GCA_038526115.1 Pseudomonadota bacterium
ACTGATCGGGCGACCATCCACGATTGGAGACGGCCCGCCACCGGCGCTGCTATCGAACCCCTTGCGCGACAGGATGACCTTCACGCCGCTTCCGCTTTTACGACAAATTGTTGCACAAGGTGCACCTTTCCTTGCTTTGCGCCTTTCCTACATAAGCGTTAGAGGCGCGAATTATGGAAAGTAACTCAAAAGTCACCGCTCTGATCATGGCGGGCAAAAGATCGGGCGTGCTTGATCCGCTGGCTGAACGTGCAGGCGTCGCTCAGAAATGCGTCGTCCCCGTGAACGGCATTGCCATGGTAGAGCGTGTTGTCCGTCAGGTTTCCGCAGCACAGCGCGTCGGTGCCATTCGCATTGTCGCGCACGAACCCGATGAGATCGCCCAGCAGCCCACTGTTGCAGCGCTCATCAAGGAAGGCCGGCTGACTTTCGCGGAAGGCAAATTCAACATCGTCGACAGTGTCCTGTCTGGTGCGGAAGGGGCTGGCTTTCCGCTGATGATCACGACTGCCGACAATTGCCTTGTGGCTCCCGAAGGATATGACGAGTTTATTGGCAAGTGTCTTGAAGCGAACGCGGGCGGGGCTGCCGGCTTGGCTCGCAAAGAAGATGTGAAAGCGGCCGATCCTGAAGGACAGGCCAAATTCTACGAGTTTCAGGATGGCGGCTATTCCAATTGCAACATGTACTGGCTCGGCAGCGAGCAAGCGCTTAGCGCCGCCGAGGTCATGCGCGAGGGCGGGCAATTCGTAAAGTTCCCTCGCCGCATCATAAAGGCCTTTGGTCTGATGAACCTTATTCGCTTCAAGCTGGGGACAGGCTCCAAGGAAAAGCTGTTCGAACAGATTTCGAAGCGTTTCGGTTTCAAGATGACTCCGATTGTGCTTTCGGATGGTCACTACGCAATCGATGTTGATAACGAACGGACCTACGCCGTGACTGAGAAGATCCTGAAACGCCGCGAAGGGGTCGCCGCCTCCGCATAGCAGCGGTTGCGAACTGGCATGGAGCGCCTTTTCACCAATATGGGCTGGTTGCTCGGCGGGCGCGGGATCAATGCGCTGCTCAGTCTGGTCTATCTTGCGCTGGCCGCGCGAGCCTTGGGAACCGAAGGCTTCGGGTATTTCGCGCTGATCATTGCCTTGGGGCAGGCAGTCACTGGACTTGCGAATTTTCAAACGTGGCAATTCGTCGTCAGATGGGGTGCCAATGGCGAGGGGCCGGCTGAGGCAACCGGGTTTGCCATCGCGCTGGATATGCTGTCGGTCGCCATGGGCGCCGTAATGGCGGCACTGCTGGTATGGAGCGCTCCGTGGTGGCTGCCCCTGCCAACCGATCTTCTCTGGCTGACCTTCGGTTATTGCATCGTTTCTCTGCTTTCTATTCGGACCACGCCGACAGGGTTATTGCGCCTGCGCTTCAAGTTCGGGATCGCCACTGCAGCCGAAACAGTACAGCCGACCATTCGTGCCGCCGGCGCAGTGTTGGCCTGGCTCTTTATGCCTGATGTCACTGGCTTTGTGATTGCATGGGCCGCTTCGGAAGTGGCCGTAGCTTTGGCTCTTTGGATCGCAGCCGGTCGGATCGAACGAATTGATCTGTCGAAGGTTAGCCTGTGGCGCATCCCGAAACAGCATGCGGATGCGTGGAAATTCGTATGGTCCACCAACATGTCAGGCAGTCTTACGATCGCCAACAAACAGATCATGATCCTGCTGGTCGGCGCGTTCGGCGGGGCAGCCCTGGCCGGTGGTTTTCGTATCGCAAGCCAATTGGGGCAAGCGTTGGTCACACTTGCGCAGGCAATCTCGAAGGCAATCCTGCCAGAGCTGGTGCACGCGAAGGACGACGCGCTCGAAATTGCGCGGCGGATGGCCAACATCGCATTGATCGGCGGCGTCATCGCGGTTGGCGTTGCGCTTTTGTTCGGCCGCTGGGGCTTGGAATTGATCGCGGGCGAAGAATTCCGCGTCTTTTATTGGGCGATGGTTATCCTTTCCATCGCAGGCGCGGTTGAGCTTGTTGGCGCAAGCCTTGAATCGCTGCTGGTGTCTGCCGGTCGGGCAGGCACAGCCTTTCTGGTTCGCGCTGTTCCTACGCTCATCGCGCTATTGGCTCTCGACGCTGCAATCGACTGGAACGGGGCCAAGGGCGCAGCCTTTGCTGTGCTGGGATCAAGTTCACTCGCGGTGATCGGTTTCTATGTGGCGATCCTAAACCTTCGCGAGATCCGGTTCGTCGTAGAGGCTGAAAAGAACGCGGAGCTGAATGAAGCCAAGAATCCGGCGGAATAGGCTACGGCTGGGCGCGCTTGTGCGCGCTCCTCTATTCGTCTTCCGGTTCGCTCCACACCAGCTTGGGTTTGCGAGCCGCCGCCGTTTCATCGAGCCTTCTGCGCGGAGCGTAATACGGCGCCTGTTTGAGCGTTTCGTCTCCCGCCAAAGCGCGCTCAGTGACCGAACGAAACGCGGCAATGAACTGATCAATCGACGCTTTGCTCTCAGTCTCTGTCGGCTCAACCAGCATTGCGCCATGAACCACCAGGGGGAAATAGACCGTCATCGGGTGATAGCCTTCGTCAATCAGACCCTTGGCAAGATCGAGGGTGGAAAGGTCACCACCGAAATCCTTATCGCCGAACAAAGCTTCGTGCATGCAAGGGCCGCTGTCAGCGAAAGGCGCGTGAAGTATGTCTTCAAGGCTGCGCAGGATGTAGTTGGCGTTGAGCACGGCATCTTCGGCGACCTGCTTCAGGCCATCCGCACCATGGCTCAGCATGTAGGTCAGAGCACGGGTGAACATACCCATCTGACCGTGAAACGCTGTCATCCGGCCAAAGGTCTGCCCGCGTGTTTCCTCCCGCGATTCCTCTTCGACCAGCTCAAATTGCCCCTCTTCATCCTTGCGGACGAAAGGCAATGGCGCGAACGGCATCAAAGCTTCGGAAAACACCACCGGGCCAGAGCCGGGGCCACCGCCGCCATGCGGGGTGGAGAAGGTTTTATGGAGGTTGATATGCATAGCATCAACGCCAAGGTCGCCCGGACGAACGCGGCCAACGATCGCATTGAAGTTTGCGCCATCACAATAGACATAGCCACCCACTTCATGGACAGCATCGGCAATCGTGCGAAAGTCTTTTTCGAACAGGCCGCACGTATTAGGATTGGTGATCATCACCGCCGCCACATCCGGGCCTAGCCGGGCCTTTAGCGCTTCAACATCGACCCGACCTTCGGGTGTCGCCGGGATGTTGTCGACGTCATAGCCTGCAAACGCCGCTGTTGCCGGATTGGTGCCATGGGCGCTTTCAGGCACGAGCACGACCTTACGCGCATCACCGCGTGCTGTGTGAGCCGCGCGGATCGCCAGAATTCCGCAGAGCTCACCATGCGCCCCGGCCTTGGGACTCATTGCGACGCCTGGCATGCCGGTGAGCGTTTTGAGCCAGTCTGCAAGTTGATCAATCACTTCCAGAGCGCCCTGCACGCTCTGTTGGGGAGCGAGAGGGTGAATATCCGCAAAGCCCGGAAGCCGCGCCATCTTCTCATTCAGACGCGGATTGTGCTTCATCGTGCAGCTGCCGAGCGGGAAAAAGCCGAGGTCGATCCCGTAATTCTGGCGGCTGAGACGCGTATAGTGACGAACGGTCTCTGGCTCGGTCAGGCCCACCAACCCGATGGGTTCCGAGCGTTCCAGGCCGGCCAAGCGGGTTTGTACACTGGCGTCGATCTCGGGCAGGTCCACACCCGTCGTTTCGGCGTGGCCGATTTCAAACAGCAGCGGCTCTTCCAGCATCAACGCGTGATTGCCGGTCGTCGTCGCTGGGCCTGTGTGAATGCCGTCCTCAGAGAGTTCCATTTGAGGCTTCCAGCCGGATTTGTTGGGCGCGTTCATGAGAGCACTCCTTCCAGCTCGGTCGCGAGCGTTTCGATATCTTCTTCGGTTGTGAGTTCCGTCACGGTCACAAGCAAAGCGTGTTCAAGCGCTTCGACGCCCGGATAAAGTCGGCCAAGCGAAACCCCACCGAGCACACCGCGATCTGCCAACTCGCGCACTATGTCGCGTGCAGGCTTGCCATCGAGCATGAGCGTGAATTCGTTGAAGAAGGCGTTGTTAAGCAGCTTCACGCCCGGCACTTTCTCGAGCCGATCAGCCGCTAGACAGGCGAGGCGATGATTTTCCGCCGCTAGTTCGCGCAGGCCTTTCTCACCCAACAAAGTCATGTGAACGCTGAAGGCCAGCGCACACAGGCCGCTATTTGTGCAGATGTTGGAAGTCGCTTTTTCTCGGCGAATATGCTGCTCTCGAGTCGACAGCGTCAGCACAAACCCGCGCCGTCCCTCGGCGTCCGTGGTTTCACCGCAAAGTCTACCTGGCATCTGGCGCACATGCTTTGGATTGCGGACCGCAAACAGGCCCAGATACGGACCACCAAACTGGAGACCAACACCAATGGCCTGACCCTCACCGACCACGATATCTGCGCCAAGCTCGCCTGGAGACTGGATCGCACCCAGCGCCACCGGCTCAGTGTTAACGGCGACCAACAGAGCACCTTTGGCATGTGCCGCCTCGGCAACTTTAGAAAGGTCGCTGACCCGACCAAGAATGTCCGGATACTGCACGACAACACAAGCAGTCTCTTCGTCGATCCGGCTGATTAGTCCTTCGAGATCCGGCTCGGTCTGGATCGCGGGCTGCGCATCGGCGATAGTATCACCGGTGAATTGCGCCATGGTCTTCACAACCTGCGCATAGTGCGGGTGAAGCGCACCGGAAAGGACCGCACGTTTGCGCTTGGTCACGCGGCCCGCCATC
Organism: Pseudomonadota bacterium; assembly: GCA_038526115.1. Classification (GTDB taxonomy): domain Bacteria; phylum Pseudomonadota; class Alphaproteobacteria; order Sphingomonadales; family Sphingomonadaceae; genus Erythrobacter. The sequence continues at coordinate 4,822 of JBCBHD010000085.1, forward strand.
GCGACCGCTTCCCAGCACGCAGTCGAACCGTCATAGAGCGAGGCGTTAGCCACTGCACAGCCATACAGCCGCGCAACTTGCGTCTGAAACTCGAACAGCATCTGCAGGGTACCCTGCGCGATTTCGGGCTGGTACGGTGTGTAAGCGGTGAGGAATTCGCCGCGCTGAATAACTGTGTCGACGCTCGCCGGGATATGGTGGCGATAGGCCCCCGCGCCCAGGAAGAACGGCGCATCGCCTGCCGCGAGGTTCTTGCTGGCAAGCCCCTTCATATGCCGCTCAACCGCCATTTCGGATGCGTGCATCGGCAGGTCGCGGATCGGCCCGTCAAGCCGTGCGACTTCAGGCACATCGACAAACAGATCATCGATAGAGGAAGCGCCGATGAGCTCCAGCATATCGGCGCGGTCAGTATCGGTAAGAGGCAGGTAACGCATATTCAAATGGCCTTGATAGGAAGCGGCTTGGCCGCACAGTTACGCAACGGATCCATCAAAGGTTGTCGACAAATGCCTTGTACGCTTTGTCGTCCATCAAACCTTCCAGTTCAGCGCTGTCACCGATCGTCATGCGGAAGAACCAACCCTCTTCTTCCGGCGATGAGTTCACCAGCGCCGGTTCGTCTTCGAGCGCGGAATTGCCTTCGGTCACTTCGCCCGTAATAGGCGCGTAAACGTCGCTCGCGGCCTTTACGCTTTCGACCACCGCAGCATCGCCGCCTTTGTCGAGCATGGCGCCGACATCAGGGAGCTCGACAAAGACAATGTCGCCCAGCTGTTCCTGAGCGTAATCAGTGATGCCAACGGTGGCGCTTTCGCCTTCGACATCAATCCATTCGTGTTCATCAGTGAAGTAACGCGGCATTGATCATTTTCCCCTGTAATAACGGTGCGGGACGAACGGCATGGGTGAAACTGTGGCGGGCAAGCGCTTTCCCCGCACTTCGCATTCGAGCGCGGTGCCTTCAACGGCGTGGGCGATATCAACATAAGCCATGGCGATGGGCGTGCCGAGCGTGGGCGAGAATCCCCCGCTGGTCACGACGCCAACTTTGGCATCTCCTGCAAAAACCTCCGCCCCTTCGCGAGCGGGCATGCGACCATCAAGCACCAACCCAACTCGCTTTTCTTTGGGGCCGTTCTCAAGCACTTGCATTACCGGGGCGTGACCCAGATAGCCGCCAGCTTCGCGGCGCTTCTTGGAGAGGGCAAAAGTGAGATCGGCGCTGACTGGATCGATCTCCGTCGTAATATCATGGCCGTATAGCGGCAGCCCCGCTTCGAGCCGCAGCGAATCCCGCGCCCCCAGCCCAGCTGGCTTTACGCGGTCATCGTCACACAGCGCCTCGGCCAGATCGACCACGAAGTCTTCGTGAACAGTGATTTCAAACCCGTCTTCGCCAGTGTAACCAGAGCGGCTGACCCACAGATGTGTGCCGTTCCACTCGAACAGCTCTGAGTTCATGAAAGTAAGGTCGGCGGTGGCAGGAACCAGATCTGCCAAAACTTCGCCCGCTTCCGGGCCCTGCAGCGCCAGCAGAGCACAATCATCGAAGTGATGCAGCGTTATCTCATCCGGCAAATGCTCGCGCAGATGACCGATATCGTCCCATTTGACGGCACCGTTCACGACCACACCAATGCGCGGGCCGTTATTGGTGATCATCAGGTCATCGAGAATGCCGCCGTTCTCATCGAGCAGCATGGAATAACGCATCTTGCCGCGTTTCAACGATGTGACGAGGCCCGGGACAAGAGCTTCCAGCGCCTGGGCCGCTTCAGCCGCAGCCTCTTCGACATCGTCGGAAGGTCCGGACAGGCCCACCTGCCCCATATGCGATACATCGAACAGGCTCGCGCTTGTCCGTGTCCAATTGTGCTCTGCGACAATTCCTTCGTATTGGATCGGCATCTCGTAGCCCGCGAACGGTACCATCCGTCCCCCACGCGCACGGTGCCACAAATCGAGTGGCAGCTTGCCCAGCGGCATCGCCTCTTCCGGTGTTTCGTCGTCGCTCAATTCAGAATTCCCCAACTGGCAGCTCAACGCTTCGGGGCGATGCCCCGTTCCAAGCGAATTTCCTGCCCCCTCTGTCGGGAAACCTGAGAGCTTCAGCTGGTCACACCAGCCTCCCCTTCGGTGGTGAGAGACTGTGAAGCCTCACACGCTTTCCAGAGTGCCTGTGCCTGTTCGCGGTCCGTTTGCCTGAGAGTTTCCGGGGCGGTTGCTCCTTCGGCGCCATGCCTCCATTAAGAGGCCGATCTCTCCCGCGAAAGACGCCGGAATCACTCCCGGCAGGCGGGCGTTATGTTGCGCATGCGAAGGGACGCGTCAATCGCTTCGGTAAACAATCCGGGCGATAACGAAACAATCCTGCGTTCAGTCGGCGGATCTGGCGACCAACAGCTCTTGAGCGCGCTTCATCAAAGCGATTTCGCGTGGGTCGAAGCCGCCTTCGTCTTCCGCTGATTCGCGCGGAGGGACAGCGGTTGTGAAATAGGCGATTCCAGTGCCGCGCGCAGGATTATCCTGTGGGCCCTCGTCAGGCGCAAACCAAAGCCCGCCTCTCAAGCCATACGCTTCGCCAGCGTGGCCAACCCTGGGATGGCCGTCTTGGAATAGCTTGTCGACGCATGGCGAGGAGGGAAAGTCGACCACCTGCACGGCAAAGCCGTAAATGCAAAAGAACTCCTGACCGGATTCAGAGGGATCGTCGATCTGTTGGGAAAGTGACTTCTGGAGCACACGGATGGCATTGCTTGAAACAACACTTTCCTTTTCGATCAGTAGTGCCTGTCCGATCTTCGCCAGATCCATCATCCCGATCCGCACCCCGCCCTGCGGTGAGAAGATCGAGGCATTGGTGCCGGGAACATAGTCCTCAAGCGAACACTCAACGCCCTCTGCGACCGGGATCGTGCAGTTTGGCGGCACATCGGTTGGATCGTCGCGGGCGATCTCCCCGGTGTCGCGATAAAGCGTGACTGCGCGGGCTACCAAGTCTTCATCGCAGCCCACCCAATTGAGGCAGGCCTTGATTTCAAGTGGCGCGAATATTGTGCGCTCAACCAGCGCATCAAAGCGCTCACCGGTCGCCGCTTCGAGCACTGTCGCAACCACTGGTGAGCCGAGATTGGCGTATTCGAAAGGCGCCTCGCCCGGCGCGGCATCGGCATACCATGCATCAGGATCGGCCAATTTCGCTTGCAGGCTTTCGCCCAAAGGAATCACATATCCGGCGCGATCACGCAGTCCGGAACGGTGTCCGAGCAACTGCGCAAGTGTGACCTTGGCATCAGGGAAATTCGGCGAACGGACTGGCCAACCGAGATAGTCAGACACATCAGCGTCAAGATCGACCTTGCCTTCATCAACCAGCCGCAAAGTGGTGAGGGCCATGATCAGTTTCGAGATGCTGGCTATCCGCACGGGATCGTTGGCTTCGACCGCCCTGCCCGTCTCACGATTGGCAACGCCGTCCACAATCAGCGGCGTGATACTCGTTTCGTCAAACGCCACGACGACTGTAGCTGGACGGTTCGGATCATGTTCGGTGGCGGAAAGTGAGGTCGGCATGGAGAATACCATTGCAGCGATGAGGAGCCTTCTGATCATGCCCCTGCATCGCCGCTAAGCCGCACAAAATCAATCGAGGTTTGGTCGGAGCCAGCGTTCTGCCGTAGCCAGATCAACTCCGCGTCTTTCGGCATATTCTTCCAATTGGTCGCGCCCAATCCGGGCTACACCGAAATACTGGCTTTCAGGGTGGCCGAAATAGAAGCCGGAAACCGCCGCTGTCGGATACATGGCGAAGCTCTCCGTCAGGCTCAGCCCGACATTCTTTTCCGCTTCCAACAGTTCGAAAAGGATCGGCTTCAAAGAATGGTCCGGGCATGCCGGATAGCCGGGCGCTGGCCTGATACCGCGATACTCTTCCTTGATTAGCGCCTCGTTGGTGAGTTGCTCACCGGGCGCATATCCCCACAGATCGGTGCGGGTGTGCTGATGCAGGCGTTCGGCAAAGGCTTCAGCAAAGCGATCAGCCAAAGCTTTCAGAAGGATGTCCGAATAATCGTCTTTGTCCGCCTGAAACCGCTCCGAGTGCGGCTCGAGCCCATGAATGCCGACGGCAAAGCCGCCAATCCAATCACCATCGGGGTCGATGAAATCCGCAAGACACATATTCGCTCTGTCGCGGCTCTTTTTCACCTGCTGGCGCAGGAATGGCAGCGTCACATGCTCTTCGCGGCGCACGCGGTGGATGGTCACATCGTCGCCGTCGCGAGCGCAAGGCCAGAAGCCTGCAACACCGCGTGCCGTCAGCCATTTCTCTTCAATAAGCTGATCCAGCATCGCATTGGCATCGTCGAACAACTGGCTTGCGGTTTCACCAACCACTTCATCCTTGAGAATGCCCGGGAAGTTACCGTGCAGTTCCCAAGCGCGGAAGAACGGCGTCCAGTCGATATAATCCCGAAGTTCTTCCAAATCCCAATCGTCAAACACATGCACGCCAGGCTGCAGCGGCGGGGCGGGTTTGTCGCTCAGGTAAGCGTCGTAATAGTTCGCCCGCGCCTCTTCGATAGACAGCAAGACACTGGGCGCTTTGCCGGACCGCGCTTCACGAACCTTTGCGTATTCGCCAGCAGTTTCGCCAACGAATTCATCGCGCTGGGTGTCGGAAAGCAACTTTGAAGCAACCCCGACAGCGCGGCTCGCATCGAGAACGTGGATCACCGGGCCATCATAATTCTGGTCAATCTTAAGCGCGGTGTGCACCTTGCTGGTGGTTGCTCCACCGATCAGCAGAGGCATCGACATATTGGCGCGCTGCATTTCTTCGGCGACCGTTACCATCTCATCGAGCGAAGGCGTGATCAGGCCGGAAAGGCCGATCATGTCCGCACCGTTGTCGTTCGCCGATTTGAGAATGTCCTGCCACGGAACCATGACGCCCATGTCGACGACTTCGTAGCCATTGCACTGTAAGACAACGCCAACGATGTTCTTGCCGATATCGTGCACGTCACCCTTCACGGTGGCCATGATGATCGTGCCTTTGGCTCTCGCGCCTTCCTCTTTCTCCGCTTCGATAAACGGAATGAGGTGCGCCACAGCCTTTTTCATGACCCGCGCCGATTTCACCACCTGAGGCAGGAACATCTTGCCGCTGCCAAACAGATCACCGACGACATTCATACCGTCCATCAGCGGCCCTTCGATCACTTCGATCGGCCTTCCGCCAGCTTCGGCGGTGGCAGCGCGCATTGTTTCGGTATCGTCGACAATATGCGCGTCGATGCCTTTGACAAGCGCGTGTTCTAGCCGCTTTTCAACCGGCCAGCCGCGCCATTCGGCTTCCTGTTTCTCGTCTTCCTTGGACTTTCCCTTGAAGCTCTCGGCAAGGTTGATCAGTCGTTCGGTCGCGCTTTCCTCACCTTCGACAGGACGCATTAGGATTACGTCCTCGCAGGCATCGCGAAGCACTGGATCGATCGTGTCATACACATCAAGCTGACCCGCATTGACGATCGCCATGTCGAGCCCTGCCGGGATCGCGTGGTACAGAAAAACCGAGTGCATAGCCCGGCGCACCGTCTCGTTACCGCGGAAGCTGAAGGACAGATTTGAGAGGCCGCCGCTCGTCTTCGCGTGCGGACACTGGGCTTTGATTTCCTGCACCGCCTCAATGAAATCGAGGCCGTAGCGATCATGCTCTTCGATACCGGTCGCCACCGCGAAAATGTTGGCATCAAAGATGATATCTTCTGGCGGGAAGTCGATACCGGTCAAGAGGTCATAGGCGCGTTTGCAGATCTCGACCTTGCGTTCCTTGGTATCAGCCTGACCAATTGTGTCGAACGCCATGACGACCACAGCCGCGCCATAAGCCATGCATTTGCGCGCTTGCTCCAGAAAAGCCTCTTCGCCCTCTTTCATGGAGATCGAGTTCACAATCGGTTTGCCCGATACGCATTTCAGACCGGCTTCGATCACATCCCATTTGGAACTGTCGATCATCACCGGGACGCGGGCGATATCCGGTTCAGCGGCGATCAGTTTGAGAAAGGTCGTCATCGCCTTTTCAGCGTCGAGCAGACCTTCATCCATATTGACGTCGATCACCTGCGCGCCATTCTCAACCTGCTGGCGCGCGACTTCGACGGCGGTGGTGTAAT
>JBCBHD010000086.1:0-10932 GCA_038526115.1 Pseudomonadota bacterium
GTTGGGATTGGGTTGCGCAGCAATTCGCCGACGATTGGCACGTGGTCGCGATGGACCATCGTGGGCACGGCGATAGCGACTGGGTGTCCGACGGCAACTACAATTCCAACGACATGGTCTACGATCTCGCACAGTTGATCCATCAACTTGGGCGCGGACCGGTAACAATCGTCTCGCACTCGATGGGCGGCAATGTCGCGCTGCGCTATGCGGGCATGTTCCCGGACATGGTGACAAAGTTGGTCGCGATAGAAGGGCTCGGCCCATCACCCGAATGGAAAGTCGAACAACGTAAGACGCCATACCCTGAGCGAATGCGCGAATGGATCGAGAAAAAGCGCAAGGCCGCCGGTCGCACGCCGCGCAAATATGACAGCATCGAAGCCGCTTTCGCGAGGATGATCGAGGAGAATTCGTATCTCACCGAGGATCAGGCCCGCCACCTGACCATCCACGGCGTCAACCGCAACGAAGACGGCACCTATAGCTGGAAGTTCGACCCACACCTGAATGTGTGGGGTGTCGAAGATGTTGCTGACGAGTTCATGGAAGCGACCTGGGGCGCAATCACATGTCCCACGCTGTTGCTCTACGGAGCAGATAGCTGGGCTTCCAATCCGGAGAAGGACGGACGGCTGGAGCATTTCAACACAGCCAAAGTGATCGAGTTTGAGGAAGCGGGTCATTGGCTCCACCATGACCAATTCGATAGATTCATCGAGGTGCTGAACGACTTCCTCTGATTCAAAGGTAGGAGACAAGAAATGGCTGACTTTTTCGAAGCGCTTGACGCCAAGCATGTGGCAATGATCGAAAAGCAGCCGGTGTTCTTTGTCGCAACGGCCGCACCTGAGGCACGGATCAACCTCAGCCCCAAGGGTTATGATGCGTTCAGGGTGCTCTCACCAACTCGCGTCGCCTATCTTGATCTTGGGGGATCAGGCAATGAGACTCACGCGCACCTGACTGCTGATGGCCGGATCACCATCATGTTCTGCAATTTTCATCGTCCCGCGTTAATCCTGAGGATTTATGGAACGGCCAAGCCGGTTTTGCCGCAGGATACAGGCTGGGATGAACTGGCAGAGCATTTCACCATGATGCCCGGTACGCGGCAGATCTTCGATATTGCCGTTGAAAGCGTCCAGACCTCGTGCGGTTGGGGCGTGCCGTTCATGGCACTCGAAGGCGAGCGCGAAACGCTCAAGAAGGCACATCGGCAATCAGACCCGGCTGAATGGGAAGCCAAGATGGCAAAGCGAACAACCAGCATTGATGGACTGCCAACACGCCCAACTGATCGTTTTATTGCGGGCGAGTGAGCTCGTTTGACACATCGCATCGCTGATTGCCGAGCAAGCGACTCTTTGCGCCAAAGTGTGCCTAATTTATAAACAGAAGGTTAAATTTTAGGCACGTACAACTCTGGTCTGTGCTCGGAATCGCCGGATTCCGTTACGACTCCTGCTTCAGTCAGTTATGGCACACCTCTTGCTGCCTTGGGTGAGCCGGGAAAAGCCCGGTGAGCCAAAGGGGGCACGGATGAAGTTCATCATCGCCATCATAAAACCATTCAAGCTCGATGAGGTCCGCGAAGCGCTGGGCGCCATCGGGGTCGCCGGAATGACCGTTTCCGAAGTCAAGGGTTTCGGCCGCCAGAAGGGCCAGACCGAGATTTATCGCGGTGCCGAATATTCCACCAACATGCTTCCGAAAGTGAAGCTCGAGATCGCAGCGAGCGACGACATCGCTGCGCAAGTGGTCGAAACAATCCAGCAGACTGCCAACACCGAAGCCATTGGTGACGGCAAGATTTTCGTGCTCGATCTGTCATCGGCAACCCGCATTCGCACCGGCGAGTCCGGCGAAACCGCACTTTAAACGGGGGACGACAAGTGAAGCGTTCAATCCTTACTCTTGCAGCCCTGGCCGTAGGCGGTGGGCTCTTTGCGCAGCCGGCGCTGGCCGCTGTGCCCGATGCCGAGGTGGTTGCACCCGGCACAGCATATATTCTTAACACGCTGCTGTTCCTTATCGGCGGCTTTCTGGTCATGTGGATGGCGGCTGGCTTTGCCATGTTGGAAGCGGGCCTTGTCCGTTCGAAGAACACGTCGACACAGTGCCTCAAGAATATCGGTCTCTATTCGATTGCCGGCCTGATGTTCTGGGTGATCGGCTATAACATTGCCTATCCCGGTGAATTCAACGGCTACATCGGAGGCTTTAGCGGCATCTACTCGATGCAGGATGTGGGTGCGGCCGACACGGAAACAGGCTATTCGGTCGCTTCCGATTGGTTTTTCCAGATGGTGTTCTGCGCGACCACTGCGTCAATCGTGTCCGGCACTGTTGCGGAGCGTGTGAAGATCGTTCCGTTCTTCATTTTCGTCACGATCCTAACCGGCATTATCTACCCGGTCGTCGTGAGTTGGGAATGGGGCGCAGGTTTCCTTGATGCACAGGGCTTCTCAGACTTTGCTGGTTCCACGCTCGTTCACTCAACCGGTGGCTGGGCTGCCTTGATCGGTGCGATAATCATCGGCGCACGCCTTGGACGTTACAAGGAAGATGGAACGGTCAATGTGTTCCCTGGCGCAAACATTCCGCTGGCTACGCTTGGTACCTTTATCCTGTGGCTTGGCTGGTTCGGCTTCAACGGCGCATCGCAACTAGCGATGGGTACAGTTGGCGATGTGTCCGACGTGTCGAAGATCTTTGTAAACACCAATATGGCCGCTGCTGGCGGTGTGGTAACAGCGATTGTCCTGACGCAGCTGCGCTACAAGAAAGCTGATGTAACGATGGCGTTGAACGGTGCACTTGCCGGTCTCGTGTCGATCACGGCTGAGCCCCTTGCTCCGTCAGTCGGCGCGTCGATCGTGATTGGTGCCATCGGCGGCGCAATCGTGGTCTTCACTGTCCCGCTTCTCGACAAGCTGAAAATCGACGATGTTGTCGGCGCAATTCCAGTCCACCTGTTTGCAGGGATCTGGGGTACACTCGTGGTCGCTTACAGCACTCAGTCAGAAGTTGATGGCGTCCAGCTTACGGTCATGCAGCAGCTTGGAGTTCAAGCTTACGGCGTGGTCGCGACTGCAGTCTGGGTCAGCGCTGCGTCGGCCATCGTCTGGCTTGCTCTCAAATACACCATTGGGGTGCGCCCATCTGAAGAGGATGAGGTTGGCGGGCTCGACCATGCCGAAATCGGTGTGGAGGCCTATCCCGAATTCGCTCGCACAACTTAAGCGAGCCACCAGCTTGGCGGGGGAAGATCTCTCTCCTCTCCCTCTTTCCCCGCCTCACATTGTTCCTCCTGCGAACAAACAACTGATGATGGCCGGAGCGGCGGGTTCGCTCCGGCCTTTTTTTGCTCAAAAGGGGTGTGGCTGGCGCGTTACATCCATAAGAAGAATTCGATGCACTCTACTCAGAATTCTTGCATTTATCTGAGCGCAAGAGTCTTTTCAGAATATTCGGGCCGACGCCCGGTAAGTAGGAGAGAGAATATGAGTGCCCCCCAACTCCACTCTACTGCGGCAATTCGCCGCTTGCTTATGGCAACGTCTGCAATGTCTTTGTTCGCCGCCCCCGCATTTGCACAAGACACCGAAGAGGAAGAGGAAATTCAAAGCGGCAATGTGATTGTTGTTACCGCGACCAAGCGCGATTCAACAATTCAGGACGTGCCGTTTTCGATCAACGCCCAGACGCAAGAAGACATTCAGCGATCAGGTGCGGTCACCCTTGAAGATCTCTCACGAAATGTTGCAGGTCTGACAGTTCAAAACCTTGGCCCGGGCCAAAGCCAGGTGGCCGTTCGCGGCGTTTCCGCCGGCCAGATCGTGCGCGATCAGCCGGGCGTGAAGGAGCAAGTCGGCGTCTATCTCGATGAATCGGTGATTTCGCTCTCGCTGTTCACGCCCGATCTTGACCTGTTCGATCTCAACCGCGTGGAAACCCTGCGTGGGCCGCAAGGAACTCTGTTTGGGTCTGGCTCGGTTGGCGGGACAATCCGCTATATCACCAATCAACCAGAAATTGGTGTCACCGAAGGGTTGGTTGAAGCCAATGTGAACGTTGTCGAAGAAGACGATTTGGGCTGGCACGTCAAAGGAGCTGTCAACCTGCCACTGGGCGATGCTGCGGCCATTCGCGCAGTCGGCTATTATACCGAATATGGCGGCTTCATCGACGCTCAAGGCCCCGGTGGCGGTGAAAACGTCAACAGTGGTGAACGCTATGGTGGACGTGTCGCTTTGAAGGTGGACACTGGCACTGGCTTCAGTCTCACACCGAGGATCATCTATCAAAAGATCAGTGCCGATGGTTTCAACCGACAGGAAATCTTCAACCTGTTCGCCAACCCGTTCCTGACCACGCCGGTTCAATTGGGCGAGCGCGAGCAGTTTCTGCAACTGCCAGAGGAATTCGAAGACGAGACCTTTATCGCCGACATGGTGGTCGAGGCCGACTTGGGTGGCATTATCCTGACTTCGGTTAGCTCATTTACCAGTCGCGATATCCTCGTCAGCCGCGATGCTAGCGCATTGACTGGCTCGGTTTCGGTCGATCTTGGTTATCCGGAGGTGGCGGTGTCTTTGCCATCAAACCTGCGGGACACGACCGAAGTTGAATCCTTGACGCAGGAAATCCGCTTTTCTTCGGATTATGATGGGCCAGTCCAATGGGTGATTGGCGGCTTCTATTCGGAAACCGACCGCTTCTATCGTCAGCGCCTGCCCACTCCGGGTTATGCAGCGTTCACCGATGCTACGCTTGGTGCAGGCACTTCAGCGGCGGTTGCCAATGGTTTCGAAGATCTGGATTCGCCGTTCAATTCGGACCTGCCCTACAACATCGAGCAGCTCGCGGTTTTCGGTGAAGCCACATGGGAAATAACCGACGCGCTGAGTGTGACCGCGGGCGGTCGCTACTACGATTTCGAAGAGGTCCGCACCATTACCACCGGCGGCCTGTTCGCCAATGGTGATGCCGGGGTCGTCGATGAGACTTCATCGGACGGTTTCACGCCGCGTTTCTTGATCAGTTATGACGTCACGCCTGACATCACGATCAATGCGCAGGCTTCGCAGGGCTTTCGTCTTGGGGGCGTGAACGATCCTCTCAATGTGCCGCTATGTAACGCGCAGGACCTCGCCTTGTTCGGCGGTTTTCAGGACTATGACGATGAGACCTTATGGAACTACGAACTTGGGGTGAAAGCGCAGGGCAACGGTTTCACCTTCAATGCCGCGGGGTTCTACAACGATATCAGCGACCTTCAGGTCACGCTGGACGCGGGAAGTTGTTCGTCACGCATTGTCTTTAACGTCCCCGAAGCGCACACAGCTGGCATTGAAGCCGAGGTCGGGGTTTCACCTGTCACGGGCCTCAACCTCAATTTTTCGGGTAGCTGGATCGAAGCGGAATTCGATACAACTCTGCCGGGAGCGCTTGCCGGAGCAACTGGGATTCGCGAAGGGAATCGACTGCCATCGGTGCCGGAATTCCAGTTCACCGCCAGCGGCAGCTATGAATTCCCCGTCTCCGACAATGCGGACGCCTACATTTCGGCCTCGGTCCAGCACGTTGGATCTCGTTTCACGCAACCCGCGGACCAGGAAGACAACCCACGCACATTTGTTCACGGACTGCCATTTGGTGGCGCTCCGGCCGACGCGGCGACAACGGTCGATCTGCTTCTTGACGATTACCAGTTGGTCAATCTGAGTGCGGGCGTAGACTTCGACAGCGGGTTGAGCTTGGTGATCTATGCCAACAACATTCTCGACGAGAACGCATTGTTGTCATTCGACCGTGAGCGTGGTGGTCGCGCTAGACTTGGCTTTCGTGTTGGGCAGCCGCGCACGATTGGCGTGACCGCAAGACAGAGTTTTTGATGGTTTCCGCACCCCAAGCAGGGTGCGGAAACCTCGCTCAAGCTGCCTGAAGGCCGGGTGGCCTAGTGGCCATCTGTGCTGCGCTCCGTTTCCGCTTCAGGCGGGCGGTCGCCCTTGCGATCCGACTTCGTTGGATCGCTTGGTGCGTCCCGTCAGGCGTTTTCAGCTTCCTTGATGAAATCCGCGCATCTTTCACCGATCATGATGCTTGGCGCATTGGTGTTTCCACTGACGATCTTGGGCATCACGCTGGCATCGGCGATCCATAGCCCATCGAGTCCACGGACTTTAAGCTTGGGATCGACCACTGCCTCATCATCTCCACCCATCCGGCAGGTGCCGACAGGGTGATAAACTGTATCAGCTCGCTCGCGGATGAGGCTGTCCAAAGCTTCATCGTCATTCAGATCGACAGGATGGCGGTCTGTCGGACCGAATTCCTGCAATGGCGGCGCATCGGCGATCCTGTGCGAAAGCCGCACGCCCTCTCGCAAGACGGCGATGTCACGATCATCATCCAGGAAGTTAGGATCGATCACAGGCGCATCGTCGGCCTTACGCGATCCCAGCCGGACCGTGCCCTGACTTTCCGGACGCAACACGCAGGCGTGTAGGGAAAAGCCATACCCTTTGACGTTCTCACGACCATGATCTTCGAGCACAGCCGGTACGAAATGCCACTGCACGTCGGGTGTCTCAGCGTCGGGCATGACTTTCCAGAAGCCGCCAGCCTCGGCGTAGCAGGTGGTCATCGCGCCAGTGCGTTTGCGGCGATGTTCCAGAATTGCCCCCGCCATCTTGAGGGTGCCTTTGAGTGTGCCGCCAATCGGCACATCGGATTCGGTTTGCCAGCCGGAAACATAGTCGATGTGATCCTGAAGATGTGAACCAACCGCTGGTCGGTCGAGCACAACATCGATCCCATGGTCCTTAAGATGTTGTGCGGGGCCTATCCCCGAAAGCATAAGGATTTGCGGGGAGTTGAAGGCGCCTGCGGACAGGATGACCCCGCGCTTGGCATAGAGCATTTCTGATCGTTTTCCGTGGCGGACCATCACACCGGTCACGCGTCCTCCTTCAACCACCAGTCGATCGACAAGAGTGTTCGTGCGGATTGCGAAATTGCCCTGATCGCGTAGCGGTTCGACATAACCGCGCGCGGCCGACCAACGCTCTCCATTCCTTTGTGTGGTCTGGTACAGCCCGAACCCTTCTTGCCTCTCGCCGTTGAAGTCGGTGTTGGTGCGCAACTGCAAAGCGGCTGCGGCTTCAACAAAGGCGTGGCTTGTCGGGTTGGGGGCGCGTTGGTCTGAAACAAACAGGGGGCCACCCTCACCGTGATAGTCGTCAGCGCCGCGTTCGTTGGCTTCCGATTTGCGGAAGTAAGGGAGCACGTCGTCATAGGCCCAGCCGTCGCAACCCATAGCTGCCCAGTTGTCGTAGTCCCAGCGATGGCCGCGTATATAAACCATCGCGTTGATAGCGGAGGAACCGCCCAGGCCTTTTCCGCGCGGTTGGTACCCGACGCGTCCGTTTAGGCCCTTTTGTGGGACGGTGTCGTACTTGTAGTTTGACGAGTTGCGGATGAAAGGCATGAAGCCCGGAGTCTTAATCAGGATGTTGTCGTTGCGACCGCCAGCCTCCACTAGGCAGACACGCCGTGTTCCATCAACGGCTAGCCGTCCGGCAACCGCACTTCCGCCACTCCCGCCCCCAATTACAATGTAGTCGAAACTTTCCATTTCCTCTCCTCTTAAGGGAGAGGATTAAGCAGCTTCCGGGCTATCCGCAATCGCGTTTCGATCCGCTACCGGATTTGTCGTATCAACAACTTGCCTTTGCCGAGCCAGCCAGCGCTTTCGAATAGTGTCTGACGTGTCGCGGCTGCCATCATGCGTCCAGCCCGGTTCGCGCAAAAGATAGGAGAGCTTGTGCTTCCATGGAGCGCGCCAGATGTCGGTAAGCATGCCAATCCACTCGTGGAACACTGACCACAACAGATTGAAGCTGCCGAGCTGCTTGACGATCCCGTAGCGGATTTCCTCATTGCTGGTCTCAGGCTCAAACGTGCCGAACATCTTGTCCCAGACGATGAAGACACCGGCATAGTTGCGATCGAGATATCGCGGGTTGGTGGCGTGGTGCACGCGATGATGGCTGGGTGTGTTCATCACCGCTTCAAACCAGCGCGGCATCCGGTCAATCGCCTCTGTGTGAATCCAGAACTGGTAGATCAAGTTAAAACCGCCCGCGATGGCGATCATCGCCGGGTGAAAGCCGAGCAGGATTAGCGGCAGAGCGAACAGCAGTCCGAACGTAAAACTGCCTGTCCAGGTTTGTCTAAGTGCCGTGGAGAGGTTGTAATGCTGGCTGGAATGATGGTTCACATGTGCGGCCCACATCCAGCGGATGCGATGGCCAGCGCGGTGGACCCAGTAGTATTTGAGATCGTCCAAAACGAAGCACAGCGGCCAAGCCCACCACACAGTCCACCATTCCGGGCCTAGGTCAAATAGACGGTATTCATACGCTTCGATGAACACATAGAGCGCTGCCCCACCAAAAAGTGCACCCGCAACAGTTGATCCCAAACCGAAAGCGAGGCTGATCAACGTATCCATGGGCTCGTAGGCTTCGGGCTTCCGAAACCGTGACCAGATCATTTCGGCCACAACGGCTACTACAAAAAGCGGCACCGCGTATTGGGTGGGTGAAAAATCAGGCATCGTTTCGCAATGATAGTCGATTGATCCGATCGGCCCAAGTTGAAGAATCGGTAAGCGATAGATGCACGGTTCCAAACCGCGCTTCACCACAATCAACGACCAGCCCATCGACAACTTCATTGGCCTGTGAGCTCGCGCCAAGTATGCGTCCGGCAAATTGGTTTCCGTGCCGCTTGATCACCATGATCCTTCCTGTCGCCTCAGCTGCGAGGGCGGCATCACCATTTCTGGAGATCGAGATCAGATCGGCGTCGAATCCGTCTTCGATCTGCCCAGCCGTGGTTCGCACAACCTGATCGTCGCGCAACCGGGGCTTGGCACCCAGCTTCAGCCACCATGCAAGACCTGACAGTGCAAAGATCGCAGCGAGCGAACCTGCAAAAACAGCGATCTGAGGGTCTGTTTCCATCGGATGACGGATTGGCATGCGCGCAACTTTGCGGCAAGCATCGGGATGAGGAGAATGTGATGAAGCAGTTTGCCAGAACCCTTTGCGCTGCCCTTTTGATCAGTGGCGCACCGCTCGCCGCGGACAGTCATGACCCGATTGCAACGGTCGATGCCGAAGCAGAGCGCACGGCGCGCGTAGCACAGCAGCTCTGGGAGTTCGCAGAGTTGGGCTATTTGGAAACGCGCTCCACCGGGCTACTTCAGGCTGAATTGGCCGGCGAAGGTTTCACGATTACCGGCGGAATAGCCGAGATCCCGACCGCCTTTGTCGCGGAATGGGGTGAGGGTGGCCCGGTCATCGCAATTCTTGCCGAAATGGATGCGCTTCCGGGGATCAATCAGTCAGCTTCAGCTTCCCGTGATCCGATCGACGGCAAGCATGCAGGGCATGCCTGCGGTCACAACCTTTTCGGTGCAGGATCACTGACAGCAGCCATAGCCGTCAAGAAATGGTTGGAAGCCACTGGCACAGCCGGACGCATTAGGCTGTATGGAACGCCTGCAGAAGAGGGCGGGTCAGGTAAGGTCTATATGACCCGTGCCGGGATGTTCGATGATGTCGATATTGCGATCCATTGGCATGCCGACGATGAAAACAGCGCAGCAGCCCAAACTAGCCTCGCTAACCGCTCCGCCAAATTCCGTTTTTCGGGTGTTTCCGCGCACGCGGCTGGCGCGCCAGAGCGCGGCCGTTCAGCGCTCGATGGGGCAGAGGCCATGAATATGATGGCGAACATGCTGCATGAACACATGCCGCAGGATGCGCGCATGCACTATGTGATCACTAGCGGCGGTAACGCTCCCAACGTGGTCCCAGACTTTGCCGAAGTGTTCTATTATGTCCGCCATCCCGATCCGAATGGGGTCGAAGAAATCTGGGAGCGATTGGAAAACGCGGCGCTCGGCGCTGCGATGGGAACTGGAACCAAAGTTGAGTGGGAGGTTATTCACGGCAACAACCCGCTTCTGGTGAACGAAACGCTGGCAAAAGTTATGGACGCAAAGCTCCGAGCCGTGGGCGGAGTCGAATACAGCGCTGAGGAGCGTGCTTGGGCTGAAGAAATCCAGCAGTCGCTTGGTGATTCTGCCAAACCTCTGGCAAGCGCGGCCGAGATCGGGGCGTATAACAAAAGCCTGGGATATGGATCTACAGACGTCGGCGACGTATCCTGGGCGACTCCCACTGTAGGCGTTCGCACAGCGACATGGGTTCCCGGCACCAGCGCCCATAGTTGGCAAGCAGTAGCTGCGAGCGGTCATTCGATCGGCCACAAGGGAACTCAAGTTGCTGCGAAAGCGATGGCTTTGATGGCGACTGAGCTGTTTACCAATCCGGATTTGCGCGCAGCAGCGAGAGCTGAGTTCGACGAGGCCCGCGGCGAAAACTACGAGTACAAATCGCTGCTTGGCGATCGCGCGCCGCCACTCGATTACCGCAATTGAAATCGATTGGACTTAGCGCGACGACAGCATGTCGAGCATTGGCCTCATTGGGCTGATGTCATAGCCTGCCACAGAAGCGGCATTTGAGATCGCATCTGGCTCCATTCCAAGTTTGGCCTGCGCCAGCGCCCAAAGAAAGGTAGATCGCGTGCCGGATCGGCAATAAGCCAGCACTTTGCCTTTTGCTTGGCTTAAGGCTTCGATCATCGCATCGATCTGAACTTCGCTAAAGCCTGCCTGGCCGATCGGAATCGCTACATAACCCAAGCCTGCGTCTGACGCGGCAGCTTCGATCTCGGCACCTTGCGGCGCGGAAGGTTCCTCGCCGTCCGGTCTGTTGTTCACAATTAGTGTAACGCCGGCTTCTTTTGCGGCGTTAATGTCCTCCAGCTCGATCTGGGGGCTGGCGAGCG
>JBCBHD010000087.1:0-10894 GCA_038526115.1 Pseudomonadota bacterium
GGCGCAATGGCTACACTGCAACGCGTCACAGCAGCGGCTGGATTAGCGTTGTCCAAGCGGGGTTGCCAAGAACACGCTCACCCAGCCCTTCGCCCTTCACAATGGATTGTGGAACTGTCCAAGTGGGGTTGAAGACAACACCCGAAACGGTCTCAGCTAACTGCGGCGTTGCTGTGCGACCGGGCTTTCCAACGATGGTGCGATAGGTGCTGATGATTTGATTATTGACCGTTAGACGGAGCTGATATTCCGGCACATTTGTGATCAGATATTGCCGCCCAAGGTCTTGAGCGAGCCAGCGCCAACGATCCATATTTGCTCGGATTAATTTACGTTTCGAGCTTTCACTTTCAGGCGTACTGGCCAATTCTTCGCGAAGCCGCGCATAGTCTGGATGAGTAGGGTTAAGCCCCATCAATGTTTCTTCGATCTCGCCAGTTGCGAGAGCCTCTGTTAGCAAGTCACCAGTGCGGTTCACATCGCGATCTGGGTCCACCACGAACCACTGAACCCGCGCATCAGCAGGTGTCCTGCCATCGCGAAGGTCTTCCACCAACCAGACAAAATTCTTGGAAGCGAGCGCGCTTAATTGTTCTGATGGCCCCGCAAGCACCGCCATACGCAAGGCGGCGAGGTTGTAGTCAGCCGGATCAAGCCCTTCTGCGCCAATACCTTCGATAACGCTGATCAGTTTCGCAGCATCATCCGTGCTCCATTCTTGCACCAGCGGCCCCGGAGCCGAAAGATCACCCTGCACCAAAGGCTCTGACACCATGCGCGGGAATGCCTCATCAAAGCTCGCATCTGCCTCTGACTGATCCGTCTCGGTCCCGTCCTGAGCGCCTGCTGTCCCCGCCAGCAGTGCTACTGAAGCGATACCCGTTGCTAATGTGCTGACCCAATTGCGCATTTTGCTCATCCCTAAGGCTTCCGCGTCCCCGATCGGATCGCGTTCTTCCCGTTAAACCTGAATATATCCCTGTTTCACCGGTACTATCAAGCAGCCTCGCTTTCGCTTTGCTGAATCCGAGCGATTTTCGTTCTCAGCGAGTACGTGACGTGGGCTATTTCTGCGATTAGAGGCGGATCACCATGAATGCCTCATCAGCCCAATCCCACAATCGATTATTGCCCCTCGCAGTTGCGGCTGTGGGTATTGGTTTTTTGTCGCTGATGGATGCTTTCATGAAGGAGGCGGCGCTGCTGACCGGGGCTTACACTGCCACCGTCCTACGCAGTTTGGTTGGCGCGGCGTGTATTTTACCCGTCTGGCTAATACAGTCCAATCCATGGCCCAGCAGCAACGTTCTTAAACTGCATCTAGAACGCGGCGTTATTTCCGCCTTCATGGCATTGAGCTTCTTCTATTCGCTAACAAAGCTCCCACTCGCAGAGGCTATCGCCATCAGCTTCGTAGCCCCGCTCATCGCGCTCTATCTCGCGCGAATTCTGCTTGGCGAAACCATTCAAAAGAAGGCTATTGGCGCAAGCATATTGGGATTTGTCGGGACGCTTGTGATCATTAGCGGGCGGCTTGGCACCGGTAAGTTTAATGAAGACACAGCTCTTGGCCTTGCGGCGCTTGGCTTTTCGGCCTTGCTTTATGCCTATAATTTCATTGTTATTCGCAAGCAAAGTCAACAGGCTGGACCGGTCGAGATTGCAACATTTCACAGTGGTGTCGGCGGATTGGTACTGCTGCTATTTGCTCCACTCCTTGGCACTGTGCCGGAAACCGATGCTCTTTTGCCCATCGTCTTGGCCGGCATATTGACCGTTTGCGGAGCGATGGCGATTGCCTGGGCCTATGCGCGGGCAGAGGCACAAGTGCTCGTTCCAATCGAATATTCCGGCTTTTTGTGGGCAAGCGTTTTGGGATGGGCATTTTTCCGTGAGGCCGTCACCATACCCACACTTGCCGGAACTCTTTTGATTGTCGCAGGGTGCTGGATCGCCGCGCGCGAACCGAATGTTCAATAGATTTGCGGCGAAAGCCAATTGACCGGAGCAGCGGGGACTGGACCTGCTGCCCCGGTCATATTTGCACTTCTTCGTCTGAGACAGAGGGGCAGTTCTATCTCAAATTGCAACCCGAAGCGGCTATTTCAGATCAGTCTTGGCAGAGACTGACTGCAGTTGCGCGCTGGTTTCGACACCAGCTGGCTCAGAAAGGGCAAATGCAGCGCCAAAACAAACAAGTACGACCATGACAGCGCCTATGATGCCAGCAGTCATGCTTGCCTGAGTTGATGAAAGATCAGAATTGTCTCTCACTGCTCGTGCCCGGTTCCCTAACCCTCAACTGAGGTTGCTTTGCACCGGGTACGCCAAAGAGTGAAGTAAACACTTGTAACGATTGCAAAGAGCGCATTTGCAGTAGCGGAAGCATTCGCAATCGACTCGCAAGTAGCTTTGCGCCCTTGACCTATCCCGCTCAGTCTAGCAGTTGCCGCTGTACATATTTCCACCGGACTTGGATCACCCGGATCCCCTCTGCCGCGCCAAGCGAAAGAGGCCAGCTAAACAAGGACAGAACCCCGATGACAGCTATCGGCAAGGACACGCTCGCCACCCGCTCTACGCTCGATGTGAACGGCAAATCATACGCTTATTATTCGCTCTCTAAAGCAGCCGAGCAATTGGGCGATATCTCGAAGCTTCCTAACTCTATGAAGGTGCTTCTGGAGAACCTGCTGCGTTTTGAGGATGAAGGCTTCACCGTCGGCAAAGAGCACATTCAGGCGATTGTCGATTGGCAGAAAAACCCGGTAACCGGCAGCGAAATTCAGTACCGTCCGGCGCGCGTTCTGCTTCAAGATTTCACGGGCGTTCCTTGTGTCGTCGACCTCGCTGCCATGCGTGATGCGATCAAAGAGCTTGGCGGTGACACCGCGAAGATCAACCCGCAGGTTCCTGTGAACCTCGTAATCGACCACTCAGTTATGGTCGATGAGTTTGGCCACCCTAAAGCGATGGAAGCCAATATGGCGCTCGAATATGAGCGTAATGCTGAGCGTTATGACTTCCTCAAATGGGGTTCCAAGTCATTCGAGAACTTCTCAGCTGTCCCTCCGGGCACCGGCATTTGCCACCAGGTGAACCTCGAGCACATTGCGCAAGGCATTTGGTCAAGCAAAGACGAGAACGGCGAAATGGTCGCTTATCCTGACACTTGCGTGGGCACTGACAGCCACACCACTATGATCAACGGCCTTGGTGTTCTTGGCTGGGGTGTTGGCGGGATTGAAGCCGAAGCTGCGATGCTTGGCCAACCGATTTCTATGCTGATCCCGGAAGTTGTGGGCTTCAAGCTCACCGGCAAAATGGCCGAAGGCGTCACCGCAACTGACCTCGTTCTAACCTGCGTGCAAATGCTGCGCGAAGTGGGCGTTGTGGGTCGCTTTGTTGAATTCTACGGCGAAGGCGTTGCCAACCTTACCCTCGCCGACCGCGCTACTATCGCGAATATGGCTCCGGAATATGGCGCGACATGCGGCTTCTTCGGTGTCGATGATAAGACGCTCGACTATCTGCGTCTCACCGGCCGTAGCGAAGACAATATCGCGCTCGTCGAGGCCTATGCGAAAGAGCAAGGCATGTGGTTCGATCCAGCGCATGAACCTGTGTTCTCGAACACGCTTGAGCTCGATGTTGCCAGCGTTGTTCCAAGCCTTGCCGGACCAAAGCGTCCGCAGGATCGCGTGATCCTTCCTGAGGTGGATGAGCTGTTCAATGGCGACCTTGCGAAGATCTATAAGAAAGACGCACCTGTGCGCACTGGCGTCGACGGCAAAGACCACGATATCGGTGATGGCGATGTTGTGATTGCCGCGATTACGAGCTGCACTAACACTTCCAACCCAGACGTTCTGATCGCTGCTGGCCTTGTCGCCAAGAAAGCGAATGAGCGCGGCATGAAGCCAAAGCCTTGGGTAAAGACTTCGCTCGCACCGGGTTCGCAGGTCGTAACCGATTACCTTGAGAAATCAGGTCTTCAGGACGATCTCGACGCGATTGGCTTTGACCTCGTTGGATATGGCTGCACCACCTGTATCGGCAACTCAGGTCCACTTGCGCCGCCGATCAGCAAAGCGATCAATGGCAATGACATTGTTGCGGCTTCTGTCCTCTCAGGCAACCGCAACTTCGAAGGCCGCGTAAGCCAGGATGTGCGCGCGAACTTCCTCGCATCGCCTCCGCTGGTTGTTGCCTATGCGCTCAAAGGCACTGTGACCGAAGACATCACCACCACGCCGCTCGGCCAAGACCAAGACGGCAATGACGTGATGCTCGCAGACCTCTGGCCGACCAATGCTGAGATCGCAGAGCACCGCGCGGCCAACATCGACCGTTCAATGTTCGAAACCCGCTACGCCAATGTCTATGACGGTGATGAGCACTGGCAGGCAATCACGGTTGAACCATCCGACACCTATCAATGGCGCGCTGGTTCGACTTACGTCGCCAACCCGCCTTACTTTGAAGGCATGGAGATGACGCCTGCTCCGGTCACGGACATCATCGATGCCAAGCCACTCGCAGTTCTGGGCGATTCCGTCACGACCGATCACATCTCACCAGCTGGTGCGATTAAGGAAGACAGCCCTGCTGGCTCGT
The DNA here is from genome assembly GCA_038526115.1 of Pseudomonadota bacterium. Lineage (GTDB taxonomy): Bacteria > Pseudomonadota > Alphaproteobacteria > Sphingomonadales > Sphingomonadaceae > Erythrobacter. The sequence goes on from JBCBHD010000087.1 coordinate 4,618, forward strand.
ATTTGAACAGCAACCAAGTCGCGAAGAAGGACTTCAACTCCTACGGTTCGCGTCGCGGAAACCACGACGTCATGATGCGCGGCACCTTCGCCAACATCCGCATCAAGAACGAGATGGTTCCGGGCGTTGAGGGCGGTGAAACCGTCTATAATGGCGAGCAAATGCCAATCTATGACGCGGCCATGAAGCATAAAGCTGATGGCACTCCTCTGATCGTTGTTGGCGGCAAGGAATACGGCACCGGCTCTTCACGCGACTGGGCTGCGAAGGGCACGATCCTTCTGGGTGTCCGTGCCGTTATCGTTGAGAGCTTTGAACGTATTCACCGTTCAAACCTTGTCGGCATGGGCGTTCTTCCGCTGCAATTCAAAGGCGGCGACACACGTCTATCTTTGGGCCTCGATGCGGATTGTACCTTCTCGATTAAAGGTCTTGCCGACATGACGCCCGGACAAGACATTGAAATCGAAGCAACCCGCGGCGATGGCTCGACCTTCACCTTCACTGCACTTTGCCGTATCGATACGGCGAACGAGATGGAATATTACCGCAATGGCGGCATCCTCCACTATGTTTTGCGGAAACTCGCAGCATAAGAGTGTGACATGAACAGGCTTCCCCTCATCCTTTCTTCCACTTTCGCTTTGATCCTCGCATCATGCGCGCCAAGCGACGAAGATAAGGATGGGGGCGGCCCGCCTCCCTTCGGCTATGAACTGGCTGTAGCTGGTGATGCACCTGCTGCAGCACAAACGGTTGTCGACCTGAGCGTAGAAGAACTCGAACTCGCGCGTGAATATGAAGATGTGCGACTAATCGATATCCGCCGCGATGATGAAGTCGCAGGCGGGATGATCCTCGGCGCTGAGCATATCGCAATGGAGGAATTCGATCCTGCAAAAGTCGTCGCGGGCGATGATCGTCCGATCATTCTCTATTGCCGCTCTGGCCGTCGCTCGCGCCTCTTGGGCGAAACGCTCGCCGCCCATACAGGTAAGCCAAGCGTCCACCTTGCTGGTGGAATCAATGCATGGGCTGAAGGCGGCAATCCGATTGTCACGCCCTAAGAGCTGACCTTCGGTAATCCGATGGCTCTGATCCGCCGCATTACAAATCTGCTTGGACGCCCAAAGATCGACCCGATGGCCGATCCTGAAACACTGGCAAAGATTGGCAGGATGGTGAGCGCCCGGCTTCGCGCCAATCCCCTGGTTCAAGAGCTAGGCGACTCAAAAACCAAGCTCTTCACTTGGCCGGAATTCCTCTCGTCTGGGGAATGCGAACAGCTCATCGATATCATCGGATCGCGCATTCAGCCCTCGCCCCTCTTCGCTGAGCGCGACACCACGGGCATCCGCACCAGTTCAACCCATTTCTTTTCGCAGGATGCCCCTGAAACCCTAGCCTTAGGCCGAAAGATTGACGACGCGCTCGGCATTAAGAGACCTCATGCGGAGCCCATTCAGGGTCAACGATATTGCGAGGGAGAGCAGTATCGCAGTCATAGAGACTATTTCCGCGAAGAGCGGCAACATTGGCAAAGGGAACGCCTACGCGGCGGCCAACGCAGCTGGACGGCCATGGTTTACCTCAATGCTGTTGAAGCGGGTGGCGCGACCGAGTTTTCGGAACTCGAGCTATCTGTATCGCCTGCTCCCGGCACACTGATTGCATGGAATAATATGAACCGACGTGGCCGCCCCAATGCGAAGACAAGACACGCTGCTTTGCCGGTCGAGAAGGGTCAGAAATACGTGATCACACAGTGGTATCGGCAGGGCGAATGGCAGCGGTCAGTGCGTTGATCACAATTGCATAGAATCAAAAAGGGCGGCCCTCGATCGGAAAGCCGCCCTTTTGTTTGATGTTTCAGAGACTAGGCTTGCGCGCCTGCGCCGCCGAACTTCTCAGCCAATTTCTTGCGGCCAAGGATCGCTGCAGCGGCTGCGCCGAACAGGATCATCATTGGCGGTGCAGGAACTTCAGTGCCGCCAGATGTGCTCGATGAAGAGCTAGAGCTAGAAGACGAAGAAGAGCTGCTTGAAGACGACGTGGTTCCGCCAAAGCTCGAAGTTCCGCCTGATGAGCTGGAAGAGCTCGAAGAAGACGAAGATGATGAGCTGCTTGAGCTGCTGCCGCCGAAGCTGGAAGTGCTGCCACCTGACGTGCTCGAAGAGCTTGAGCCAGATGATGAGCTGGAGCTGCTGCCGCCATTCGAACCACCACTGGTGTTACCGCCCGATGACGAGCTTGAGCTCGAAGACGATGACGACGAGCTTGATGATGACGTGCTGCCACCGAAGCTTGAGCTGCCGCCTGAAGTGTTACCACCCGAGCTTGCGCCGCCGCTCGATGAGCTTGAGCTGGATGACGAAGAGCTCGATGAGGACGAGCTGCTGCCGCCAAAGCTGGTGCTGCCACCGGTGCTGGTACCGCCTGAAGACGAGCTCGATGAAGAGCTAGAAGACGATGATGACGAGCTGGTAGAGCTGCTGATGTTACCAGTGCTGCCGCCGCTGGTTGCGCCGCCTGAGCTGGTGTTACCGCCCGAGCTAGAGCTTGACGAAGACGACGATGAAGAGCTCGACGATGATGAAGAGCCGCTACCGCCACTCGATGCGCCACCGGACGTGTTGCCACCAGAGCTTGCGCCGCCGCTTGATGAGCTGCTCGACGATGAGCTTGAGCTGGATGAGGAGCTCGACGACCCGCCGTTAGAACCGCCCGAGGTCATACCACCCGAGGTGTTGCCGCCAGAGCTAGAGCTTGATGACGAAGAAGAGCTTGAGCTCGAAGACGACGAGCTACCACCCGAACCGCCACTGGTGTTGCCGCCCGAAGTGCTGCCACCCGAAGAGCTAGAAGACGAACTCGAAGAAGAGGATGAGCTTGAGCCTGAAGAGCTACTGCCTGAACCGCCGCTCGAGTTACCACCTGACGTGTTACCGCCGGAGCTGCTCCCGCCTGATGAGCTCGAAGAAGAGCTAGACGATGAAGATGACGAGGACGAGGAGCTCGATGAGCCGCCACCTGAGGTTGATGTGCTTGAGACATCACCCGATGTGCTGGAAATCGAACCTGTCGAAGTGCTCGTGCTCGACACATTGCCTGAAGTTGTCGAAGTGCTCGAAACATTACCCGACGTGGTCGAGGTGCTCGATACGTTGCCCGAGGTCGTGCTGCTAGAGACGTTACCTGATGTGGTGCTGCTCGAAACGTTGCCCGAGGTGGTGCTGGACACGTTGCCAGACGTTGAACTCGAGACATTACCCGAAGTCGAGCTTGAAACGTTGCCTGATGTTGTGCTCGAGATCGCACCGGTTGTGGTGGTGGTCGTTGTCGTAGTGCTTCCGCCGTTGGAACCACCATTCGATCCGCCCGAAGTGCTGCTGACATCACCCGAAGTGGATGAGCCACCTGAACCGCCAGAACCACCTGAGCTTACGTCACCCGAGGTAGACGAACCGCCAGAGCTTGAGCTGACATCACCAGATGAACCGCCCGAAGTTGTGGTCGTAGTGGTGACTTGAACGTCACCCGATGACGAACCGCCGCCACCGAAGAAACCGCCGAAGAAGCCGCCTCCGAAACCGCCGCCGAAGCCACCAAGGCCTCCGCCAACGACAACCGGACCAGCGCCGCCACCGCCGCCACGGATTGGCGGCAAGGGTGGAAGAGGAGCGGGTGCGTAAGCAACTTGCGCAATGGGCGGGCACTCATTGGCATCAATATATGCGCGCGTCGCACCAGCGGGCAGCGGTGACGATGCAGCGACAGTGCCAGGTGCGCCTGCAGCATATGGACCAGGGATCGGCTGACACTCGATTGTGCGCTCGACAATGCGACGGCGACGCTCTTCAGGAACCGGCAGCGGAGGCAGCTCGCGAGTGCGATCTGTCTTCACATAGCGCGGCTGAGCAACCGGCACCGGAAGTGGAGCGGTTGTTTCCTGCAGCTTGCCATCCGCGTCAGTCGTGAACCGCGGTTGATCCGTGTTCATCGGCTCCGCCACGCGCACTGCTCCGCCCTGCAATAGAGCGATGCCTGCCGCGGTGGCCGCGAGTTTGGCTGATACCATTTTGATCGACATGTGTTTCGAACCTTGTTTGTCTAACCGGCTCGATGCAGCCCGCCTGCACCTTCACCAATTCCAATAGTGCTTGTGGAATTGAAGATGCGTTGACGGCAATGGAGTTAACCATGAATGGAAGCGGCTAACGCCCTGAACAGGCGGAAATGGCCTGTATTTCAGAGGGCTTGTCCCACTTTGATACCGAAACGTGGGGCTTGGTTAGCTGATTGTTTACAACTTTCCTTCGCCAGACCCGTCAAACAGGCTCTGCTGGTTCGCGGGGTTTGCGCGAGTCGGTTTCGCCATCTCCAGGTGCTCCCAGCCTGCATCATTGAGCACCCGACCGCGTTCTGTCCGGGCGAGCAGGCCAAGCTGGATGAGGTAGGGTTCGATTACCTCTTCGACCGTATCGCGTTGCTCTGACAGGCCCGCTGAGAGCGCTGCCACGCCTACTGGCCCACCCTTGTAAGTGGTTGCAATCATGGTGAGATAGCGGCGGTCCATGGCGTCCAAGCCAAGCCGGTCGATCTCTAGCCGTGTAAGGGCATCGTCAGCCAGAGCGCGGGTCACTTTGGGCTGATCGGCAACATGGGCGAAGTCGCGCACGCGCCGCAGCAAGCGGCCCGCCACACGCGGCGTGCCGCGCGATCGGCGAGCAATCTCCCGCGCGCCGTCAGCGTCGATCTCCAGACCCAGCAGATTGGCCGCGCGCGTGACCACTAGGTCGAGCTCATCATGGCTGTAGAACTGCAAGCGCACCGGAATGCCAAAGCGGTCACGCAGCGGCGTCGTCAGCAGCCCCTGCCGCGTCGTCGCCCCAACCAGCGTGAAGGGCGGCAGGTCAATGCGCACACTCCTCGCGCTCGGCCCTTCGCCTATGATGATGTCGAGCGCTCGGTCCTCCATTGCGGGGTAGAGCACCTCTTCAACAACCGGATTGAGGCGGTGGATCTCATCGATGAAGAGGACATCATGCGGCTCGAGGTTGGTGAGAAGCGCTGCCAAGTCCCCCGCTTTCGCGATGACCGGGCCGGAGGTGGCACGAAAGCCGACACCCAGCTCATTGGCGACAATCTGCGCAAGCGTCGTCTTGCCCAGTCCCGGAGGGCCGTGGAACAGCGTGTGGTCCATCGCCTCACCGCGCGACTTCGCACTTTCGATGAAGACGCGCAGGTTGTCGCGTGCGGCCTCCTGACCGATGAACTCCGCCAACCGCTTTGGCCGCAGAGCCGCATCCGGGTCGTCCGCTTGGCGCTCGCCAGAGTGGATAGGTGGGTCGAATTCGCTCAAAACGGGTTCACCGTGAAGCCATCTTGCTGGAGCAGGGCGTGCGCGGTCATGGCGGAGAGCTCCATCTCGACCCCGTCGATCAGCTCATCAGCGCTCACTCCATTGGCCGCCGCGCTTTGACCGCACACCACGAAGCGTACGCCGTGTTCGAGCATCGCTTCCACCATCGCTTGTGAGCCATTGCCCTCACCCGGCACCAAGTCGCGAACCGCGCGGCCATGCACCACGACGACCAGCTCGATTCGATCCGCTGGCACGCCGGCTGCGACATGCATGTTGATGAAGCGCGCCGCGCTCTCGAAGCCGCGATTGCGAGTGCCCTCCTCTGCCTGCTTGGCCACATCGAAGGCGATGGCGAAGCGGGAGAGGCTGGGAAGCGGGTTCGCGCCTTCAACTGGAGCGTGAGGTCCGAAGTCCTCGAAGACGGGGCCTGTGCTGAACGCTGACAGGTCCGCTTGAGCCGCTGCCGGAGCAGCCAGTAGCGCTGCGATGCTGATCGCCAATACCGTCTTCATGATGCCGCCTTCTTCAGTGCCACTCGGATGAGGTCGCCTTCTGCCGCGCCTTCGCCCAGTTCCGCTTGTGCACGCGCCACGGCCTGAGCCGCGACGGCTGGCTTGAAGCCGAGGTTCTCCAGCGCGCTCACCGCGTCGGCGCTTGCTCCACCCTGTGCCGCTATCGCGCCCGCCGCCACGCCTGCCATGCCGCCGCCAGGTAGCGCTCCGGCCTTGTCCTTCAGCTCATTCACGATCCGGCCTGCGAGCTTGGGGCCGACCCCGTTTGCGCGTGCGACGCTCGCCGCGTCACCCGCAGCGCAGGCATCGCGCAACTCGCCGGTTGAGAGGGCAGACAGGATCGCGAGGCCCACCTTGCTCCCCACGCCCTGCACCTGCGTTAGCAAGCGGAACCAGTCGC
>JBCBHD010000088.1:0-10849 GCA_038526115.1 Pseudomonadota bacterium
GCGGGGTTGATTTCGTCAGTCGCGAAGAATTCGACACAGTCAAAGCGATGGCCCAGAAGGCGCGCGAGCAAGCGGACGCGCTTGAAGCCAAGGTCGCTGAGCTCGAAGCCAAGCTGTCAGGCAAATAGGCGCTCGCTCCTGCGGTGAACGCAGGATTGCATGCCACCACCGATTCTTTAAGGTTTGACGCATCCCCCGTTCGATCTTGAAGAGGCCTTTCTCATGTTTCGCCGCAATCTCGTTTCCATCGCGGCCTTGCTCGCGGCCATACCGCACGCAGCCTTTGCGCAGGATGCACAACAGAGCTTTGGCGGGGAGAAAGGCGCTGACCTTTCAATCGAAGCAACGGAGCCTGATGGCGGCGACGTTACGATAGGCCGCGCAGGTGAGTATCCGGCTGATATTGCCCGTTACCTTCTCGCCAGTGGTCCCGGTGCCGCCAATCTCTCACCCAATGGAAAGACGATTGCCTTTGCTTGGGATGTGACCGGCGAAAGTGAGCTTTGGGTGATGCCCGCCTCAGGTGGCCAGCCCAAGCAAGTAACCTTCAAAACCGGCGTGTTTGCCCCGGTTTGGACACCGGATGGATCAGGACTGTTTTATGCAGCCGACCGGGACGGTAATGAACAGCCAGGCTATTTCGCGATCACGCCAGACGGCGCCGCTGAAATGGAAATATTGCCCGCCGCGCGAGGGGACTTTCGCATCTTCGGTGACTTCGCGGCTGACGGCAGCTTCGTTTACGCGTCCACAGCGCGGGGTGCCGGTGTGTTCGATATCTATCGCGGTACCTTTGATGGCCAGAGCGAATTGATTGTCGAAAGCGAGTTTGGGCTAGTCCCGCGCTCAATTTCACCCGATGGCAAATACGCTCTGGTGACTGAAACCGTGGGTGAGGACGCCGACAACCTTTATCTCCTCGACCTTTCAACCAAAGCCATGACAACGGTTTCGAAGCCGCCGCTTGATGACCGGGCGAGTCACACCCTTGGCGGGTTTGAGTGGATGCCCAACTCATCTGGCTTCTACTTTTCGACCAATGCAGGCCGCGAATACGGAACCCTTTCATTCTACCGGCTGGGTAGCGACGCATTTATGCGCGTGTTCGAGACCGACAACGATGTTGAAAATCTGGAGCTCTGCGGCGGAGGCCCTGCTGGCCAGTATCTCTATTGGACCCAGAACGACGACGGATTTGATAGCTTGCGTGGCTGGCACACCACCGAGAAACGCCCGATAGAAATGCCGGAACTGCCTGAAGGCAATTACTCACTTGATTGTGAGGGCGACGGAGAATTGTTGGTCCGGGTGAACGGCTGGCAGACGCCGGGCGAGCTATGGATGACCAATCCGATCGCGGGAACTGCTGAGAAAGTGTTCTCCGCCAATCTTGCCGGGCTTGATCCTGACCGGCTCGTTCGTCCGAAAGTCGTGCGGTATCCAGCGCGTGATGGGGTCGAACTGCAGGGGTTGCTCTATATGCCTGCTGGAGCTGGGAGTGGTGAGACCGCGCCGCCTGTGGTGTTTTCGGTTCATGGCGGACCGACCGCGCAATCGCAGGCGACCTTCGATCCTATCGCTCAATATCATGTCGCACGGGGAGTCGCTGTTTTTGAACCCAATGTGCGTGGTAGCACCGGATTGGGACGGACTTACACCAAGCTTGATGATCGTGAGAACCGGCTCGATTCCGTACGCGATCTGGTCGATTTGAAGAACGCTCTGGCTGTAGACGGACTGATCGATGGGGATCGCGCGGCGGTGATGGGGGGCTCCTATGGTGGGTATGCGGTCAACGCAGTGCTGGCGGAGTTTCCGGGCAATTTCGCTGCTGGGGTTTCGCTGTTCGGCGTGGCGGATTGGGTGACGGCATTGGAGATCGCTTCGCCTGCACTTAAGGCCTCTGACAAGATCGAATATGGCGATATCGAAGAGCCACGTTGGCGCGAATATTACACAGTCAATTCGCCCATCAGTAAAGCCGATCAGATCAATGTTCCGGTGCTCTATTCGCACGGAGTGATGGACCCGCGCATTGATATCTACGAAACCGAAGTGATGGTGAAGACGCTGCGCGCCAATGGGATAGAAGCGCCGTTCGTGCGGATCCCTGACGAGGGACACGGGTGGCGCAAGCTTTCCAACCAGCTGTTCTATTATCGTACGCAGGCCGAATTTATCGAGAAGCAGCTGGGTTTGAGTGGGGAAGAATAGGGTCAGTTACCTTATACTGAGTCGCCCCTGCGCAGGCAGGGGCCTAGATACCCTGGCTGTCTGGTGGCCAGACCGCTAGTGAAGATACTATGGGCGGCTGGGTCTACATCATGACGAACGCGCCACATGGCACGTTGTATATCGGCGTGACGAGCAACCTCGCTGCTCGCATCTCGCAGCATCGATCTGGACAAGGTTCAGAGTTTTGCCGCAAACACGGGCTGGTCAGACTTGTCTATGTCGAAGGCTATCCCACTATCGAAGAAGCGATAGCGCGCGAGAAGGCTATGAAGCGCTGGAAACGACAATGGAAACTGAAACTTATTCGTCGTGATAATCCAGACTGGGAAGACCTGTTCGAGACCATTAATGCGTAGTGCCCGGTCGAACAGTTATCTGGACCCCTGCCTGCGCAGGGGCGACAGAGTGGTCTCGTGCAGCTAAGGGCGCCAGCCATACTGGTTGCCTCGCGCCTGCACGGCGAAACGGCAGCCATTGCACGGTTGCTGACAGAGGAGTTTGGTCTGGTCGCTGGCTATGTAGCGGGCGGGCGGGGGCGGCAGCTCAGGCCGGTGATGATCCCCGGAAACCGGGTCGAACTGGAGCTTCGGTCAAAATCAGCAAGCCAGCTTCCGTTTGCCCGGCTGGAGCTGGAAGAAAGCCGTGGGCCATGGATGACTGAGCCTCTCCCGGCTGCGGCGATCACTTGGGCCTGTGCATTGGCAGCGAGCACTCTGCCAGAACGCAATCCCTATCCATCGCTTTACCAGGCGCTTGATGCCTTGCTCAGCGCGGTGTGTCAGGCACCGTCTGCTCGTGGCTGGCTTCCCGTGATGAACACTTATGAAGCGATGGTCCTGCGAGAGCTTGGCTATGGCGGGGCGAAGCCGGATATGCAGGACGCTTTCGAAGCGCAGTTCGCCACTTTTCGCGCTTTGCACAAGCCGCTGGGCCGCTATCTGCTTGCTGACAGCAAAAGCGATGTTATGGCCGCCCGCACGGCTTTGGGGGAGCGGCTCAGCCGCATGTTGACGTGAGAATTCGGCAATGAAAATCGCAGTTCTGCCCGGTGACGGGATTGGTCCGGAAGTCACCAGTGAAGCACTCCGCGTGCTGCAAGCGCTCGATCTGCCGGGCCTGACGTTGTTCGATGGCGATGTCGGCGGGGTGGCTTACAAGCGACATGGCCATCCGTTGCCGGAAGAGACGCTCACGATTGCAAAATCCTGTGACGCGGTGCTGTTTGGGGCTGTGGGCGATCCCGATTGCGATGGGCTTGAACGACATCTGCGACCGGAGCAAGCCATTCTGGGGCTTCGCAAAGAGCTTGATCTGTTCGCCAATCTGCGTCCGGCGAAGGTGTTTGCCGGTCTGGAACATCTTTCACCGCTGAAGCCGGAAATCGCCAACACGCTCGACATGCTGATTGTGCGCGAGCTGACCGGTGATGTCTATTTCGGCGATAAGGGCGAACGGGTCGCGAATGACGGATCGCGTGAGGGCTGGGACATGATGGCCTATTGCGAAACCGAGGTGCAGCGGATTGCTCGGGTTGCGTTTCGTGCAGCGCGCTCCGGCGATTGCCGGGTTTGCAGCGTCGATAAGGCCAACGTTCTCGAAGCCAGCCAGGTTTGGCGCGACACCGTTAAGGCTGCCGCGGGTTCGCATCCCGATATCGAGCTCAGCCATATGTATGTCGATAACGCCGCTATGCAGATCATCAGCAATCCCGCTCAATTCGGTGTCATCCTGACCGGCAATCTGTTCGGCGATATCCTGTCTGATCTTGCCAGCGCAGCAGTAGGGTCGATTGGCCTTTTGCCAAGCGCATCAGTTGGCGAGCGCAAGACCGATTTTGGCATTTTTGGCCTGTACGAACCGATTCATGGCAGTGCGCCGGACATTGCCGGGCAGGGTAAGGCCAATCCGATGGCCACGATCCTTTCCGTCGCCATGATGCTGCGTCATTCCTTCGATCGCGAAGCCGAAGCTGTCAGGATCGAGAAGGCGGTTTCCGCTGCTCTGGCGGACGGAATTCGCGGCGGTGATCTGGGCGGCGATCATGGCACCGAAGCGATCGGTGCAGCAGTGCGTGAGCGGCTGTAACCAGCCTTTTCCTCAATGTTCGACCTCGCGATCATCCTGCCAACGCTAAATGAGCGCGGCAACCTTGCGCCTTTGGTTGAGCGGATAGAAGGTGCGTTGGGGGCGGAAGGCTGGGAAGTCCTGATCGTTGACGATGACAGCAAGGATGGCACTGCCGATGAAGCGCGGGAATTGGCGCAGGCTGATCGCAGGGTGCGGGTAATCCAGCGGATTGGACGGCGCGGTCTTGCCAGCGCTGCGATCGAGGGATTTTGCGCAACCGCTGCGCCCTACAGCGCGGTGATGGACGCCGATCATCAACACGATCCGGCGCTGCTTCCCAAGATGCTCGCGAGCCTGAAGGCTGGGGAAGCGGAGATCTGTGTCGCTTCGCGTTTTGCAGAGGGGGCCAGCACCGCAGACTGGGCCGAACCGGAGCGAGAGAAGCTGTCTGGCATGGCAAACGCGATGGCGCGCCGGCTGACCGGCGTTGAACTAAGCGATCCGATGAGCGGTTACTTCATGCTGCCGACGGCAACAGCACGTGCGCTGGTGCCGCGCCTTTCGGGCATTGGTTTCAAGATCCTGCTGGACTTGCTGGCCACGGCAGACGCTCCGATGAAAGTGAGAGAGTTCCCGTTGAACTTTGCAAGAAGGCGAGAAGGAGAGAGCAAGCTCGACAGGGCAATCCTGTTCGATTTTCTCGCAGGTCTTTATGACAAGACCTTAGGCCGAGTGATCCCGACAAGATTTGCCCTTTTCGGCACCGTCGGAGCGCTCGGTGTGATCGTGCATATGGCGGTGCTGGCCAGCCTTCTTTTCGCATTCGGAGATTCGTTTGCGCTCGCGCAATCCATGGCGGTTTTGAGCGCCATGAGCTTCAACTTCTGGCTGAACAATTGGCTGACCTATCGTGACAAGCGCCTGATCGGTTGGGGGCAGGTGCTTCGCGGTTGGCTTGGCTTTTGCGTCACCTGCTCCGTGGGTGCCTTCGCCAATGTGGCTGTGGCGACACTGCTGGAAGGGCGGGGGGTCTATTGGGCGCTCGCGGCTTTATGCGGGATCTTGATCGGCTCCGTCTGGAATTTTGCTCTCAGCAGCCGCTTCGTCTGGGGGCGGTATTAGCGCCAACCCTCCAGCCACGCCCACTTCGCAAAACTCATTGGGCCTTCCAATTCACCGGCTGTCAGGATCTTGAAGAACAACGCGAACAAGGCTGCGCTGGCAATGGGAACGACATAGCTGATCCAGCGATATTGCGCGCTTCGGTGAATGTCGCTCAGGCTTAGGGCCAAGGCCGCCAGCAGGAAGCAGCTGGGCATCATGTAGTGGTAGTAAAACTGCACCGGCTTGGGCGCGATCAACCAAAGGCCGAGGCTTACTCCAAAGCCGACGACCGTACCGACTTTGGCCCAGTCGCTCCGATAGAGTCCCCAGATCAGACACCAAAGGAGCGCAGGCAGACCGAGCAGCATCGTTAGCGGGTTGCCGATCAGGAGCACGCCGCGCTGCGCATTGTCGGTAAACTCGTACAGGTACCAGATGCCGCGTGTGTTCATCACCCATTGGGGCCAAGTGCTCATGTAAGAGTGCGGGGCCATGACCGAGGCCTGCATGTCGAGCATTTCCTGATGCAAAGCGAAGAGGCCATTTTCGGCGAGGTAGGACGGGCGCAGATACTCGCCAAGCCAATATCCCGGCGCGAAGGTCAGCGCATAAACGATGAATGGGACCATGCCGAGCCAAACAAAGGCCTCCAGTAAGGAAATACCCGGCACCGGTACCCCGCGAGGGCTGGTCAGCAATCGTTTGCGGCCAGCTGAAAGCCGGGCTGCAAAGAAGGTGAGACCGGGGACCATGGCGAGCGGTACGGCGTTCCACTTGGAACCCAATGCGCAGCCGATTGCGATGCCAGTGACGGCAAGCCGCCAGCGGCCTGTCTCAGGCTTACGGATAGCGCCTGCGAAGAACCACGCGGCGATTGCCAGAAACATGGCCATGTAGATATCGAGCATGGCGATCCGGGCGTGGACGAACAAATGGAAGCCTGTCGTCAGCAATGCTCCAAACGCGACGGTGGCAAAGCGATCATGGCTGGCTTGCCACAGCGCGCGCATGCTGGCGCCAACTGCAACGGTTCCTGCGATCAGCGAAGGCAGACGCCAGCCAAGCGGCGTATCGCCAAGCAGATGAATGCCCAGAGCCATCAGCTGTTTGCCGAGCAGCGGGTGCTCGCGATTAAGGTATTCTCCGCCTGCCAGCAGCTCCCGCGCTGCTGGCAGATAATGCACTTCATCGAAATAAGGTGCAGACGGGATCGCGAGGCGAATGCTGGCGAGCGCTGCAAAGACTGCGGGAATCGCTAAGCACCAGAACCACGGATCACGCGGGTGCTCCGGCGGTGCTGCGAATTCGGGGATTGTCTCCGTGTGTGTGGTGGCCGCAGTCATCGCTGCCCAGCGCTTAGAAAAGCGCTAGGCGGCGGACAAGAGTGTTTATGCCTCGGCAGGTTTTGCGGCGGCCGGAGCGGCCTCGGACTGGTTTTCGAGCCAGAACAGTCGTGCGCACATGGCGAGTAGGCCAATACTGGCCGTCGCGCTTACTAGAATGGCCCAAGGGATGACGTTCATTCCCGCCGCACGCGCCCTCGGCAAAATGAAAAAGAAAGCGATCAAGACGCTCATCACCAGATCCCACCAGACCTGGATTCCAGTCATATTGGCGGAGTGATTGGTCAAGAACATCACCACGCCTTCCGACCAGATCTGCACTCCGGTGTAACCTGCAAACAAAGCACACACCATTGCTGCAGCAATGGCATTGCCGTTTTTAGGTTTGGCAACGAGAATATAGACGCCCACCGAAAGCGTGGCAGCGTAAACAGCGAAGAAGAGAACTTGCAGGTAGTCCATCGGAGAATCTCCAGAATATGTAGCGATTGCTACAATGTCTGTTATGCTATTGTAGCAATCGCTACAAGAGCAAAATGATCATGCCATCTTCAAAGCCGCAAATGTCCAAGGAAACCCTGCTGCCCAAACTGGCTGCGCATGTTCTCAATCACGGCTTGGGCGGGGCGAGTCTGCGCCCCTTGGCAGAAGCGGCAGGCACCAGCGACCGGATGCTGATCTATCATTTCGGTAACAAGGAACAGCTGGTCGCCGACTTGCTTGAGCATATTGCAGGGATCTATTCGACGGCGCTGGATGCCGCCTTGGCTGCAGAACGTCCGACAAGTCGCAAAGAGTGTTTTGAACGTATCCTTGAGCAAGGACAGCATCCGATGATGCAGCCCTTTATGGTTCTGTGGTGGGAAATCGTCGCTGGATCAGCTCGCGGTATTCCTGGCTATCGCGAGGCTGCCGATGCGATGATGACAAAGCAGCTTGCCTGGCTGGAAACGCAAATGCCTGAAAACGATCCTGACCCGGCTGGCGGGGCGCGCTACTTGATGACGCTTCTTGAAGGGACCCTGATGCTTGGAGTTGTCGGACACACGCATACAGCCAATGCAGGAATTGAAGCAGGCCTTCTTGCGAGCGACCTCACACCCTCCTAAGCAGCGCCCACAATGAAGAAGACCACTGGAATGGACCGCGCTTCGACGCGCAAATGGCGGCCAGCGACCCGAGCAATTCGTGGTGGAACGTGGCGCAGTGAGCATGGCGAAACGAGCGAGGCTTTGTTCCTCACCTCGGGCTATACTTATGACGATGCGCAGACGGTTGCCGATCGCTTTGCGGGTGATGCGGAGGGCATGACCTATTCGCGGCTCCAGAACCCTACTGTGGCGATGCTGGAAGAACGCATTGCTCTGCTTGAGGGAGCTGAAGCGTGCCGGGCTCAAGCAAGCGGAATGGCGGCGATGACAGCGGCGTTGCTGTGCCAGCTTTCCGCCGGAGATCACTGTGTCGCTGCGCGCGCCGCGTTTGGTTCTTGCCGTTGGCTGGTCGACAATCTGTTGCCGCGTTTCGGGATTGAGACAACGGTGATCGACAGCGCAGACAATGCGCAATGGGAAGCTGCAATCCAGCCCAACACCAAGGTCTTCTTCTTTGAGACTCCTGCAAACCCGACGCTCGATATCGTCGATCTCCAATTCGTCTGCGATCTCGCCAAGTCCCACGGCATCACAACTGTGGTGGACAACGCGTTCGCAAGCCCGGCACTACAAAGGCCGATGGAATTCGGTGCTGATGTTGTCGCCTATAGCGCGACAAAGTTGATGGACGGACAGGGCAGAGTTCTAGCCGGAGCGGTGTGCGGTTCGGAAGAATTCATCAATGACAGCTTGTTGCCATTTCAGCGCAACACCGGCCCGAACATCGCGCCGTTCAACGCTTGGGTGGTGCACAAAGGTCTGGAAACGCTGAACTTGCGGGCGCACAAGCAAAGCGAACAGGCGGTTTCGCTTGGGCTGTTCCTTGAACCGCGCGTCGAGAAAGCCGGTGGACAGATGCTTCACCCCGGTCTGCCCAGCCATCCACGCCACAATCTCGCGCTTGCTCAGATGGAAGCGACCGGGCCGATTTTCGCCTTTGATGTCGGTTCTCGTAAACGGGCGTTTGCCATTCTTGATGCGCTCGAACTGGTCGATATCTCGAACAATATCGGCGATGCGCGCAGTCTGATGTGCCACCCGGCCTCGACCACTCATGCCAGCATGGGCGAGGAAGCTCGCGAGGAAATGGGTGTCACCGAAGGGCTGTTGCGGATCAATGTCGGCCTAGAAGATGTCGCCGACCTAAAAGAAGATCTGGATAGAGCACTGGTTGCAGCGGGCATATAATTGAGGCCGGGGTTCAAACCTACGGAGGCCCAGTGCCATGCCTTACGGATTTATGGATATCGCAATCACGCCGTCAGTGCGTGCAGCGCAGGCTGCTAACGATTCCGCCGGATTGTTTGAGAATTTCGAAGGCGACCGCGCTTTTGACCGATTTGATGAGCGGGCCGCCGCGTTCATCGCTGAGCGTGACAGCTTCTATATGGCAAGTGTTTCGGAAACCGGCTGGCCCTATGTTCAGCATCGCGGCGGTCCGAAGGGTTTCCTGAAACTGCTGGATGAGCGGCGGGTTGGGTTTCTCGATTTTCGCGGCAACCGCCAATATATATCGCTCGGCAACCTGACGGCTGATGATCGGGTCGCGCTGTTTCTGATGGACTACACCCGTCGCAAGCGGATGAAGATGTATGCGCGAGCGTCATATCACCTGTTGAGCGATGAGCCCGAACTCGCTGCCGCTCTCGAACTGGATGGCTATCCCGGTGTGGCTGAACGGGCCATTGTCTTCACACTGGAAGCCTATGATTGGAATTGCCCCCAGCACATTACCAAGCGAGTGGACGCTTCGGAGGTAAAGGCACAGCTGTCCGCATACCGGACGCGGATTGCTCAGCTTGAGGCAGAAAACGCTGAGCTTCGTGAACGCTTGGCCTAAGCCATTTGATGCATATTGATCTTTGAGAATGCAAAAAGGCCGGAGCGCATGTGCCTCACACATTACGCACCGGCCTTCTTTGCACATTGGTCCCTTTCGGGAGCCGTATCTAAACGACAAAACACTTCGGTCACTGTCCTCCGAAACGCCCCGGAGGCAGCACGACAATGACTAACCCGCGCTAACAAACGTGTTGCAAACGGCGCTAACGCCAAATTTACCATGATGCGGATTGCATGACCGCGAAACCAAGTTGGTCATTGTGCATTGCAACATATACGCATAGGGCAAACAAACACGTATCGAGGCCGGGGTCTCGATCCATTCGAATTCTGGAAATCCTGATGACAACAGACCGCTCCTTCGCGGCCACATTCCGCCGTGACTGGCTGGCTCAGCCCAGGGCTGACATCCTTGCCGGGATCGTCGTTGCGCTTGCCCTGATCCCTGAAGCGATCGGCTTTGCTCTGATCGCGGGCGTTGATCCGAGCGTTGGTCTGTACGCATCGGTCGTCATCGCGATGGTGATCGCGCTGACTGGAGGGCGTCCGGGAATGATCTCTGCGGCGACTGC
Source organism: Pseudomonadota bacterium (assembly GCA_038526115.1). GTDB lineage: Bacteria > Pseudomonadota > Alphaproteobacteria > Sphingomonadales > Sphingomonadaceae > Erythrobacter. The sequence continues at coordinate 10,315 of JBCBHD010000088.1, forward strand.
TGCAGTGGCTGTGGTGGTGATTCCGTTGGTCGACGAATGGGGCGTCGACTACCTCTTCGCCGCAACGATCCTGATGGGCGTGTTCCAGGGCATTGCTGCGCTGCTGCGGCTCGATCTCTTGATGCAGTTTGTGAGCCGATCGGTCATCACAGGCTTTGTCAACGCGCTCGCGATCCTGATTTTCATGGCGCAGATCCCGCAATTGCTGCCCGGAAATGATGGTGTGACCTGGTGGACATACGCCATGGTCGCGACGGGTCTGGCGATCATCTACGGCTTCCCGCGCATCACGAAAGTGGTGCCAAGTCCGCTCGTCGCCATCGTGCTGCTGACTGCTGTGGCCGTGTTCTGGAACCTGCCGGTGAACAGTGTTGCAGGCGAGGGCAAGCTGCCAGATGGTCCGCCCTTCTTTGCGATCCCGGATGTGCCGCTGACGTGGGAAACTCTGACGATCATCGCGCCCTATTCGCTGACGATGGCCGCTGTGGGTCTGCTTGAGAGCCTGCTCACTGCACAAATTGTCGATGACATGACA
>JBCBHD010000089.1:0-10837 GCA_038526115.1 Pseudomonadota bacterium
CGATTACACCAACAGCGCGGTTATGGACGGGGCAGGCAAACTGTTACTCGTCAGCCGGTCCAACACCGATCAGCCTACGCAAAGCTATCTCGCGGCGCGCAACGGTGTGCGCATCACCTGGGTGGAAGAGAATTCGCTCGACGAGGATCATCCCTACACGCCGCATCTGCTCAGCCATGTGCCGCCCGAATACGGAACGATCGAAGCCGAAGACGGCACAGAGCTGCATTACATGATGCTCAAGCCGCAGATCGAGCCAGGTAAGCAATATCCGGTTTTCTACTACCACTATTCCGGCCCTGGTCCGCAGATCGTGGACAAGGGTTGGGGTGGGGCGCTGGCGCAGGCTGTCGTCGACAAGGGCTACATCTATTTCGCGCTCGACAATCGCGGGACGGCTAATCGCGGTGTCGATTTCGAACAGCCGCTCTACCGTGCGATGGGCGGTGTCGAAGTGCGCGACCAGAAGAAAGGCGCGGAGTTCCTGAAGACGCTCGATTTCGTCGACCCGGACAAGATCGCGCTTTATGGCTGGTCCTATGGCGGCTACATGACATTGAAGCAGCTCCAGGCTGATCCGGGTCTTTACGCGGCGGGCGTGTCGGGCGCTCCGGTGACCAAGTGGGAGCTCTATGACACGCACTATACCGAGCGGTTCATGGGTGACCCACGCGAAGTGCAGGACGCTTATGACACCGCCAGCGCGATCCCTGATGCGACCAAGATCAGCGACCCGTTGCTGCTGATCCACGGTATGGCCGACGATAACGTGGTGTTCGAGAATTCCTCTGAACTGATTAGTGTTTTGCAGGAAGGCAATGTGCCGTTCGAGATGATGCTTTATCCCGGCTACACGCACCGCGTGGCGGGCGAGAATATCAGCCCGCATCTGTGGAACACGATCTTCCGCTTTCTTGAAGCGAACGGCGTCACACCGCCGGAGTAAGCCACTCCAGCGCCTTCGCGGCGACTTCGGCGGGTGCTTCTACCTGAGGGTAGTGCCCAACCGTGTCGATCAAGTGGTGCCGTGCGTCCGGCACCACTTCGCGCCATTTGTCATAGGCGTGCTTGCCCGAAACCGGATCGAGCGCGCCGTTGATTAGGCCGATCTTGTGCTGTGAGCCCACCAATGCTGACTCCCAACGCGACTTATGCTCGACCCGGTCAGCGATGTAGTGCAGCAGCTTGTGCGTGATGCGGTTACCGCTCTTGTGGCTTATAAAGCTCCAGAACTCGTCCAGTTCGGCTTCGGTCGGCTTGGTTTCGGGGCCGAACACTTGCGAGAAGCTTGATCCAAACCGCTTTCGGTTCATCAGCAAGCCAACGAGAAAGCCGACCGGCGAAACCCCGATTTTCTGCATCAGAACTGGCCGGTGCTGGTCTGGGAAGATGCCTCCGTTGAGAAACACCATTCGGTCAAGGTCAAGCGCACTTGAGTTCTCGATCTGCCGCGCCAGCAATTCCTGTCCGACCGAAACACCATAGTCATGAACCAGTGCGTCAAACTCCTTGACCTCCAGATGCGCCAACAGCGCTTCCTGCAAGTCGGCCTGGCGGTGGATTGTGTAGCCTGATTTCGGCTTATCGGAGAGGCCAAACCCGAGCATGTCGCAGGCGATCAATCGGTGATTGGCGCTAAGTCTCTCCCATACCGGCACCCAATCCCACGAGCAGGTGGGAAAGCCGTGCACCAGCATGAGCGGCTTCGCGCGAATGGGGCCGCCCGTCCAATAGGCAATCTGGTGCCCTTGAAACTCAAAATAGTTCGCCCGGTCACCCCAATTCTTCGTATCCGTATACATGGATCGTGTGCGCCTTTCTGCTTGCCAAGCCACGCTAGGCTCGTAAGCGGGGCGCGCAGATGAAATCGAAGTGGAGTGAGTGAAGTGGGTTACCGGGTGGCGATTGTCGGAGCGACCGGCAATGTCGGACGCGAAATGATGCAGGTGCTGGCTGAGCGCGAATTCCCCTGCGAAGACATCGCAGCGGTCGCGAGCGGGCGTTCGCAAGGAACCGAGGTCGAATTCGGTGACACGGGCAAGATGCTCAAATGCCAGAATATCGAACATTTCGATTGGTCCGGTTGGGACATTGCGCTTTTTTCCGCAGGCTCAGGCCCGGCGAAGGAATACGCACCGAAGGCAGCTGCCGCAGGTTGTGTCGTAATCGACAATTCCTCGCTCTATCGCATGGATCCCGATGTTCCTCTGATTGTGCCGGAAGTGAATCCCGATGCGATTGATGGCTACAAAGAGCGCAACATCATCGCCAACCCCAACTGTTCGACTGCCCAGCTGGTTGTCGCGCTGAAGCCATTGCACGATGCTGCAACGATAAAGCGCGTGGTCGTGTCGACTTACCAGTCGGTCTCCGGCGCAGGCAAAGCGGGAATGGATGAACTGTTCGAACAGAGCCGGGCCATCTTTGTGGGCGATCCTGTCGATCCGGCCAAGTTTACGAAGCAGATCGCGTTCAATGTGATCCCGCACATCGATGTCTTCCTTGATGATGGTTCGACCAAAGAAGAATGGAAAATGATGGTCGAGACCAAGAAAATTCTCGACCCCAAGATAAAGCTCAACGCCACCTGCGTACGTGTGCCGGTGTTTGTCGGACACTCGGAAGCCGTGAACATTGAGTTTGAAAACGAGCTTTCGGCTGAGCAGGCGATGGAAATCTTGCGTGAAGCGCCCGGCATCATGCTGGTCGATAAGCGTGAGGATGGCGGTTACGTGACGCCAATCGAAAGCGCGGGCGATGGTGCCACCTATATCAGCCGTGTGCGTGAAGATCCGACTGTCGAGAACGGTCTTACGCTGTGGTGTGTATCGGACAATCTGCGCAAAGGGGCAGCTCTTAACGCGGTGCAGATCGCCGAGCTGCTCGGTCGGAGGCATCTCAAGAAAGGATGACTTATGCTGTCAGGCTTGCGGAAAGGGGCGGTGCGACTGGCTATGCCATTGCTCGCTCTTCATGGAGTTGCAGCCTGCGCCGAGCCACTAGAGCCGGTCCCGGAAAGCGAACGGGTGCAGCAGGTCGTTGAAGACGATCTCCAGCATTTCATTTTCGTCGGCGGGGCGGAGCTTTCCAACCACGAGCAATTGCTTTCTCGCGACGATATCGACGGCGCGCAGGTCATCTACAACTGGCGGCGGCTGGAACCGCGTGAAGGCGAGTATCAGTTCGAAAAGATCGAGCGTGAGCTCGAATTGGCTGATCGTCTGGGTAAACGCCTCTTCATCCAAGTGCAGGACAGGTTTTTCCTGCCCGAAAGCCGCTATCTGCCGGACTACATCCTTGACGAGCCGAAATATGGCGGTGGCCTGGTTCGGCAGGAGGACAATCCTGGCGAAGGCGCGGAAAAGGGCTCAGGGTGGGTGGCTGCGCAATGGAACCCGGATCTGCGTGCGCGATTTCAGGCGTTGCTGGCTGCGCTTGGTGAGCGGTTTGATGGCCGGGTCTACGGCATCAATCTGCCTGAAACTGCGATCGAAGTCCCAACAGGTGATGATGCCCCGCAAGGATTTACCTGCGACGCCTATTTCGACGCTGAGATGGACAATCTTCGTTCCGCCCGTGCGGCTTTTCAGCGCTCACTTGTGGTCCAGTATGTCAATTTCTGGCCGTGTGAATGGAACAATGATCGCGCCTACATGAGCAGGCTTTTCGAGCTGGGCAAAACGGAAGGGATTGGCATGGGTGGGCCGGACATTATTCCCTACCGCCGAGCGCAGGAGAAAAACGCTTATCAATTCCTTGAGAGCATGGGCGGCGATTTGCCGGTGGTTGCCATGGCGGTTCAGGGTCCGACTTTGACGTACACCAATCCGCAAACGGGCAAAAAGTTCACCCGCGCCGAGTTTGAAGACTATGCGGGGTCGAAACTCAATGTGGATATCATCTTCTGGAGCCTGCGCACGCCTTGGCTTAGAGAAAACTGAGAAGTGAAAGCGGAGGCTGGGCGACAATGAAACTGCGATTGAGTTTTACTTTGGCGGCAGCGTTGTTCGTCAACGCCTGCGATAGCGGTGAAGTGCCTACTCCAACCGAGCAGCAAACATTGCGACCTTCGTCTCCGCAAATCGATACCGGGAAGGTCTCTTTGACTGGCGACGGTCTGACTGCGGGTGCAGAGGCGTTCTATTTCGCAGCTGGATAATCCGAAGTGGAAGCAGGCCTTGCCACCGTTCTCGGAGAACCGACATCGCAAGGAGAGAACCCGGAGTGTGGTGCAGGTGCGATACAGTTTACCGACTATGCTGGCGGGCTAACGGTCAACTTCATGGAAGGGTCCATGGTTGGTTGGTTCTGGCGACTGCCGCAGGATGGAGATGCTGCCGCTAGTGGCGAAATTGCGTTGGTGGGCGACTTGCAATTGGGTGCGTCTCAAGCACAAGCGGAAGCCGCAGACGGCTTCGATCTTATTGAGGAAAGCACGTTGGACGGCGAGTTTTCGCTGGGTGACAAGATCGGCGGATTTCTTGAAGAAGAAGAGGTGTCGATGTTGTACGCTGGCACCCAGTGCTTTTTCCGCTGAAACGGAGCCAAATATGACACTTCAAGCCGACCTCTATTTCAGTTTTCGTTCGCCTTATTCCTACCTCGCTGTTGGGCGATATCGGGCTATGGCGGAGGAATATGATCTCGACATCACGCTCCGCACAGTTTGGCCCATCGCGATCCGTGATCCGGATATCCTGTTCACCGGTAACCCCGCTGCACCGCGCTACATCCTGATGGACTCGTTCCGCGCTGCTCAAATGCTTGGCATTCCATATCGCTGGCCGCGACCGGATCCGATTGTGCAGGATATGACCACACGCGAGATCGCCAAGGACCAACCGCATATCTACCGGCTTGGCCGGATGGGGCAGGCGGCAACGCGCAGGGGTAAGGGACTCGCTTTTGCTGATGAAGTGTCGCGGATCATCTTCTCCGGCGAAGTGGATGATTGGCACGAAGGCGATCACTTGGCTGGTGCAACGGCAAGAGCTGGACTGGACTTCGCGGAGCTAGAGGCAGAGGCAGTCAGCGATGCAGAGGCGCTCGACGCCGAGATTGCCAGCAATCAGGACGCGCTGGAGGCAGCGGGGCATTGGGGCGTGCCAACATTGGTGTTGGATGGCGAGCCGTTCTTCGGGCAGGATCGCATTGATCTGGCCAAGTGGCGGATGGAACAAAAGGGCTTAGCAAAGCGGTGAGCTTCGCCGGTGGCTGTCAATGCGGGGCGGTGCGTTACCGCGTCAATGCTCACACGTTGACCAGCTATGCCTGCCATTGCCGAGAATGTCAGATGCAATCGGCCAGTGCCTTTGGAATTTCAGTCCCCGTGTTTCGAGCGAGTGTCGAATTTGAAGGACAAACGAAGAGCTGGCGCCGCCCAACCGACAGCGGCTCGCACACCGATTGCCATTTCTGCCCTGAATGTGGATCCCGGCTCTATCACGCTGGCGCAAACCGTCCGGGAATGATCACGATTAAGGGCGGTTCGCTCGACAATGCGTCCGAGCTTGAACCTGTGGCGCATATCTGGGCCAAGAGCCGCCAGGCTTGGGTTGTGCTGCCCGATGATGTTCCGCAATGGGAAACACAGCCAAGCAGCCAAGATGAATGGATGGCGCTATTGGGATGGGCAAATTGACGACAGAGACATTCAGCAGTTTCGATGGAACCGAGCTTGCCGTTCATCGCATGGGCGAGGGCAATCCGGTTGTCCTGTTGCATGGCCTATTCTCAAGTGCTGACATGAACTGGATCAAGTGGGGCCACGCGCGGCGGCTCGCCGATGCCGGTTTTGAAGCGATCATGCTGGATTTTCGGGTCCACGGCGAGAGCGCGTCTCCTACCGATCCGGCGGCTTATCCATCCGGTGTTCTTGTACGTGATGCGGCAGCGCTGATCGATCATCTTGGTCTGGAAGACGGTGAGTATGATCTCGCAGGCTTTTCTCTCGGCGCGCGGACATCATTGCACGCTGTGTCCACTCAAGTTCTTTCACCGCGCAAGTTGATCGTTGCTGGCATGGGCGTTTCCGGCCTGTCTGAATGGCAGAAGCGTGCGGTTTTCTTCAAACGGGTTATCGACGAATTCGATGCGATCACCCGCGATGATCCGGCCTATTACTCCCGCCAATTCCTGAAATCGCAGGGTGTTGACCGGGTCGCGGCCCGTCTGCTTCTGGATGCAATGGGTGACCTTGATCTGGCGATGCTGGCCAATGTGACTATGCCGACACTGGTGGTTTGCGGCGAGAAAGATCAGGACAACGGATCGGCCAGCGATCTGGCCGAGATGCTTCCGAATGCATCCTATCGTGAAGTTCCGGGAGCGCATCTGGACAGCGCGACAAAGCCGGAACTGGGGGCAGCGCTCATCGAGTTCCTCGTTCAGTCATGACCGTTCTCAAACGTTCATTCCTGTGGTGGTTCTGGGGGGGACTGGTCGCCTTCGCGATTGCCATTTACCTCCATCTGCCGCTGACGACAGAAGGTGTTCCCGGCGGAATCGCCGATCATCAGGCTGCGCCTGACGCTGCTACGGTTGATGCCATCCAACGTTCCTGGCGCCTCGATGGCCTTTGGACAGAGGCGGCGCTGGCCATGATTGCGGACCTGATCTTCATCGGCATCTACGGAGTGGGATGTTTGCTTGGTGGGATCTATTTCCGCGCTGCGGATAGAACCGTGCTGAAGGCATTGGGTTGGGTCGCTTTTGTTGCGGCGATAGCATTTCTCATCACCGACTATGGTGAGACGATCGCACAGATCGTTCAGCTTTGGTCGTTCAAGGGTGATGATGGACTTGCCATGGTCGCCTCGACTTTGCGGCCGATAAAGATGGCGGCGTGGACCGGCGCGTTTTTCGCCATCATCGCGGCCCTTATCATCGAACGGTTTTCGACGAGCGACGCTTGATTAAGCCCCGTTGCAGGTTCAATCCCGTACCCACTAAACACTGTCGCAATATCCAAACTGGTTTTGAGGATTGGGTCCATGAAGTTCGCCACGACTGCGCTGTCCGCGCTTGCCGCTGTACCGTTGCTCTTTCTATGGCAACGAGGAAGTCGGCACGGACTTGAACGCCATGCTTGAAATGGGCGCGTCAAAGCCGTGGCCCGATGCGCTTGAAGCTTTCACCGGTGAGCGGCAGATGTCAGGCAAGGCGATGGTCGAATGTTTCGCGCCGCTGATGGCTTGGCTCGAAGAACAGAACAAAGGCCAGGAGGCAGGCTGGTGAGATTCGGCGCAGCTTACTTAATCGCGTCGCCTTTCTTGGCCGCATGCGCAGTCGCACAGCCATCGGAAAGCACCGAAACGGTCGTTTCGAAGGATGTGACTGGCACGCTGTTCGTTGCCAATAAACGGGGTAACACCCTCTCGAAGGTCGATCTTGCGACCGGCGAAGAGGTCTTGCGGTTGGATAGCTGCACCAATCCGCATGAACTGGCGACCTCGCCCGATGGCAAACACGTCGCTTTGGGTTGCTATGGCGGCACGACTATCGACATTTTCCTCGCCAGCGATCTGACCAAGATTGCAAGCATAGATCTTGGAGAGAACGCGCGCCCACACGGTGTTGTGTGGCACGAGGATGGAGACATCTTTGCCAGCGCGGAAGGTCGTCGTTCGATCTTCTGGATCGGCAGCCCGCTCAATGAGCCGCAATTGTTTGAGTTCGGGACGGGCAAGGAGGGCAGTCATATGGTCGCTGTCGATCCTGACACTCGCTGGGCCTGGACGACCGATCTGGGATCGAAAACTGTGACGCGCATCGATCTTCGCGGAAGTGAAGAACCTCTTTCGGTCACCGTCGGCGAGGAACCCGAAGGCATTTCGCTGGCGCCTGATGGATCCGCACTTTGGGTGTCAGCGCGCGGTTCCAATCAGGCATTCGAGCTCAATCCGATGACAATGGAAGTGCGCAACACGCTGGAGACGGGCAGATTTCCGCTTCGGTTAGCCATTCGTCCGCAAGGGGATGTCGCGGTGACATCTGACTTGCTGGATGGCGGTTTGACGGTGATTGATCTGGAAACAGCAGAAGTCATCCGCAGCATCGCCGTCTCCAGCCCAGAAGATGCACAGCAACGGTTTCAGGTGACGATCCTATGGTCCGATGATGGTGAGCGCATCTATGTGGCCGAAACTGCGAGCGATACGATTGCCGAGGTCGACTATGCGAACGGCACTGTGCTGCGCCGGATCAAGGTCGGAGACGGTGGAGACGGGCTGGCGATCTTACCTTAGGACACCTGTGATGACTGCGATCATGCAAAGGGGATAGGCAATACGATTGCTGACAGTTCTTTGGGTCGCGCTGCTTGCTGCTCTTTCATGCGGCACTTTGTCAGCGCAAGAGAACCTGCGCGAGGTCAACATAACCGCTGGTTCAACAGCGGGCTGGGTTCCGACCGAAGAGCTTGAAGTCGAAGCAGTAGAGACACTCGAGCGCTATTTTCGATTACTGGATGCAGGAGACTATGATTCTGCGCATGCCATGATGGGTAGTGGCCTTCGTGCCTTGCTTCCTCTCCAGGAGTTTGTTCGGCAACAAACCGTGTCTTCGAAGGAATGGGGGAGCAAGATATCCCACGAGATTACGAAGATCACCTGGACGAAGGATGCGCCGGGTATACCGCAACCTGGTATCTATGTTGCTCTCGACATGACGGCGAAATTTGCCAGCGTTGATCGCCATTGCGGATACATGATCCTGCACAAGGCGCCCAATGCAGATGGTTTTGCGATTGTGCGTACCGAAAGCACTTATCTCGATAACGAGGCTGCACAGTCCATTGCCGAAGAAGATTCACCGCTGCAGTTGGAGCTGGTTTGGCGGATTGTGGCTCGCAGCTGTCCGAACTACGTCCCGGATGCTCTCCCCGATACACTCTCCGATGGTGTAGAGTACGCGACAGTTTCTGAAGCGCGATTAGCGCTGGAAAACAAATTCGGCACTGAAACCAAGGAAGAGAATGGATGGACGATCATTGCCGATCCGGAAAGCTATTCCATCTGGTCTTTCGCGCCGCAGGGTGACCCAACTTATCCCAGCGTTGTAAAGAGGTGGGTGAAACCAACCGGATCCGACAACTCCGAAATGTCGATGGGTTTGCTGTGCGAAGCGGAAAAGCCGGTGTGTGACTGGCTTTTCGAAGAAATGGCCCTCGTCAACGGTTTCATTCCTTTGTCCCTCGAATAGACAGGCGGCTTCAAAGCGTGACGTTGCTGAACAGGCGCGCTACATGTGAAATCACATAACGCACAATGGCTGCTTGGGTGGGGCAGTCGATACAAGGACGGAAAAAATGAAACTTATCGGGGGTTTGCTGGGATTGGCTACGGCTGTTAGCTTGGCTGCCACGCCAGCACAGGCTCAGAGCCAGCAGCAAGTTGTGACCCAGTTCAACGATTCCACCATTTCGCGCCTCCTGCTCGACGTTGGTGCCAGCTGGAACATCGAAGGCGGGCCCAATGGGGAAAAGGTTTATCGTGCGAGCGCCGATGGCGGGGTCAATTTCACGCTCAGTCCGCGTGCATGCGCTGCTGAAACCGGCTGTGTCGGACTGCTTCTGATTACAGTCTTCACGCGCAATGATCAGCGCAGCGTCAGCGAACTGGATGAGCTTCTCCACCGCTACAACGATCTCAATCCGAATGGCAAAGCCTATCGTGTCGAGGGCGGGGCTGTCGTGCTGCAAGGATACATCAACGCAGTCGCGGGTATCAGCTACACCAACGCGCAGGCACAGATCCTCGTGTTTGGGCAGGAGCTTGGCAAGCTGCGCAATGAGCTGACGGCGTTTAGCGAGGGTGGGCGCTGAGGTTTCAATTTTCGCGGCGGTTTTGCGTCGCCAGAGGGAGTGCAAGATGGAAATCAAGACCCATAATCCGACTCCGTGGCTGCAGGGTTTTGGCCTCAATCATGCAGTCGAGGTAAATGGTGGCTCACGCACTTTGTATCTTTCTGGACAGACTGCCTCAGCACCCGACGGCTCTCCGATGCACCCTGGTGATATTGTCGCGCAGTACAAGGCAGCTTGGGCCAATATAGTGGCTGCGCTTGAATCGGCGGGGATGGCTCCGAAGAATTTGGTCCGGCTGAACTTTTACACCACCGATGTTGATGCCTTCATGGCAGCCGCTGAGCAGATTATGCCCATCCATGGTGAAGCTGGTGCACAGATCGCGGCCTCGTTGCTGGGTGTGACGCGATTGTACGATCCGGAAATAATGATCGAACTAGAGGCGACCGCCGTCGCCTGATGCGGCGTCTCAGGCGTAGCGAACGCTAAGGCCACCATCGACCGGAACAATGGCTCCGGTGATGAAACTTGCTGCGGGCAACACCAGCGACAGCGTGATATGCGCAACCTCTTCCGGTTCGCCATAACGTCTCAACGCCGTGCGCCGATTGGCGAACTTTGCTTTGTGCTCTTCAGGAACGAATTCCGTCATGGCCGTGCGGATCGGGCCGGGGCAGACGCAATTCACAGTGATTGCTTCTGGTCCCAGATCAACTGCGAGGCCGCGCGTGAGACCGGTTACCCCGGTCTTCGCAGCGACATAAGATGTGTCGCCCGGCATCGCGCCGAGCCCCTCTGTCGATGCGATATTCACGATTCTGGGTGCATCGCTTTTCCGCAACCATGGCAATGCGGATCGCACCATGCGCTGTTGACCGGTGAGCATGATCGCCAGCGCCCGATCCCAAGTTTCGTCGTAGGTGTCGTCGTCCAAGGGGCGGAAGGCAGAAATGCCGGCATTGTTGATCAGGATATCTATGCCGCCGAAATCATCGGCAATCTGACTGACGGTCTCTTTGATCGCGGAATGAT
>JBCBHD010000090.1:0-10806 GCA_038526115.1 Pseudomonadota bacterium
AATTGCGGCAAGCGTTCATCGACATGGATCACATAGACGCGGCTCTGCGTATGTTCGTGCCAGACATTGAACTGGACGAGATAAAGCCCAAACCTCTCCCCGCGTTTGTCTTTGAGCGCGCTAACAACGTGAAGGTCTGCCATATGATGACATTACGGCACGCCGGAAGTTACTTCCATCACCCTCTTGGTGCGCTTGCTACCTAATGCCGTGAAACTCTGGCAGCTCATCCAGAAACAGCACACCGAGATGAGCAAGCGACACTTCACCCGGTCGCACTTTCAAGCCGCCGCCAGTGAGCGCTGCCATACTGGCCGAATGGTGGGGTGCGCGAAACGGACGGGCGCGGCTGATCTGACCGGCTTCCAATGTACCCGCGACCGATTGCACCATCGACACTTCGAGAGCTTCCGATGGCGTCAGTTCTGGCAGAATGCCGGGGAGGCAACTGGCGAGCAGGCTCTTGCCGGAGCCGGGTGGTCCGACCATCAACAGATTATGGCCACCTGCCGCCGCGATTTCCAAAGCGCGCTTAGCCGTCTCCTGACCTTTGACTTGTTTGAGATCGGAGGCTGGCGGTGGTTCGAGTACGTCGCCGCGTTCAGGATCAGGCAGCACTTGCGAGCCTTTGAGGTGGCCGAGGAGCCCTGTGAGGTCTCGCGGGGCGAGCACCGGTACGCCACTGGCCCACTTCGCTTCGGAGCCTTGATCCGCAGGGCAGATCAGCCCGCAATCCGCTTCGCTGGCATGCAAGGCGGCGATCAGCACTCCGGGGGATGCGACCACGCGTCCATCCAGGGATAGCTCGCCCACCGCGATCCAATCAGTGAGCTGTTCCGCGTCGGTCACCCCCATGGCTGCAAGCAATGCGAGCGCGATGGGCAAGTCGTAATGCGATCCATCCTTCGGCAAATCTGCAGGCGAGAGATTGATCGTGATCCGTTTCGGCGGCAGTGCCAGCCCCATGGCCGCGAGCGCTGCTTGCACCCTTTCGCGGCTCTCGCTGACTGCCTTGTCTGGCAGGCCGACAATCGAAAAGCGCGGCAGGCCAGATGCGACCTGGCATTGCACCTCTACACTTCGCGCTTCCAGGCCGAGATAGGCGACCGTCCTGACCAGTGCGACCATTCAATTTCCCTTGGTGGTCAGGACCGTGTTCAATCGGTCGCGACGTAGTGGCGGTATGCTTCACCGTTGCCGAGCGTGGCGAGGCAGGCATTGAGGCTGGAGAGTGCGCCGCTGGCGTCGGGCATGTCTATGCTCTCGATTGTGCTGTTGCTGCTGTCGACAAGCACCATCGTGCGGGTCGCCGAGAGTTCACGAGTGAATCTGGCGCGCTGTTCCCCGGCGGAATTGGCCGGACTCAGGATCAGAGCTGAGCGATCGGGATTGTCGAGCAACTTCTCGCTCACCGCCAGATTGTGCTGTGCGATCACCGATCCATCTGCCGCCACAAATTTAACTGCCGATACCTGTGCAGCATTGTTGTAAAGTCCATCGGACGGGTAAAAGTTCTTTCGCAACTCAACCTTGCCATCCGGCCAAAGCAGAATGCCAAGTTTAACGTCGTACCCGTCGGAATCGGATTTGGGCGTCATATGGGCTGTCATGCAATGCACAGCCCCTTCGCTGCCAACGACCCATCCGCCAGCCGATACCGGGAGCAACGCTGCGCCAACCAGCGCGGTGATCAAAGAAGCCATATCGCAAACCCCTCTCGTGTTCGAAAAACGAAGCACGACCCACAACTATGTTGCCGCTTTAAACAATGGTTGTCGAGTTATTAGGCACGATACCGAAAGACATTGGCAAGCATAAAAATTGGCGTTTCCTAAAAAGGAGCGGTGGCATCTGGGCATGCATGAAGTTTGTCACAAATCTGTTTGCCGCAATAACTCTCGCGCTCGTGCCCGGACTGGCCGCCGCGCAAGACATTGCCGGTGTGCGCACAGTTGTGACGGAAAGCTGGGTCGAAGAATGGGATCCGGCTTCGCAAAGCTGGGTGCGGATCGCACAGGACCCGGCCGAACTGCGCTCCACTGCAGTGCAGACGGGGGTCAACACATTCTCCGTCAATGGTGTGCCTCTGCCGCGGAACCCCAACGCCGCACGCTATGCTTCGCCACAGACCCGCCCTTCCGCGGCAAACGCGGTCGCAGCCTACGGTCCGTTCCGCGTTCTGGATGATCGGCGCGCTGCAATTGTTGGCCCGACTGGCCGCATGAGCCCGGCATACTTTGACGCTATGTTGCGAGATCACCCGGAACTTGAAGTGCTGGAGTTGCTGGAAGCGCCGGGTACGAACCATGACATTGCCAACCTCGCTGTCGGTCGGCGTATCCGCGAAGCCGGATTGCGCACGCATGTCCCCAATGGCGGATCAGTGCGGTCGGGTGCGGTTGAGCTGTTTCTCGCAGGGACGACGAAGTCGATGGATGACGGCGCCGAGTTCGCAGTCCACTCCTGGCTCGATAGCCACGGGCGCGAGCCCGATGATTTTGCTGCGGACCATGAAGCCAATCGCATGTATCTCGACTATTATGTCGAGATGGGCATGAGCGAAAAGCGCGCCCGCGAATTTTACGCCATGACCAATTCCGTCCCGCATCACAGCGCCTTGTGGTTGGGCGCCGATGATATGCGCCGCTGGGTCAAGCCAGCGGACAAGGCAGTACCGGCTCACCGGCTGCTTGATCCAGTTGCAAATCCTGCGCCTATCTATGCGCGGCTCGATCAGCCGGTTGAACTTCCCGTCATCGATCTGGCTATCGATGTACAGTTGGCCACGGTCGAGCGAGCTGATGCCGGAACGCTTGCGTTGCCGAGCATCGATTATGCCGATATCAGCACGGCCACACTGGCGCGGTTGGACGTTGATCGGCTTGACTCATGATCGTGTTTCCCATAGTGGCGCGCGCCTGATCAGGGTGCTTTGACGAGCGCCCGGTTTTTTATGGTTGCAGCGACACACGCATCGCATGATGCTTTGAAGCCGCGCCAAACCAGATATTCGAGGACGAAATGAAGCGGACTTTCCAGCCAAGCAATCTCGTGCGCAAGCGTCGCCACGGCTTCTTTGCACGCAAGGCCACTGTTGGTGGTCGTAAATTGCTGCGAGCGCGCCGCCGTCGTGGGAGGAAGAAACTCACCGCGTGAGTTTCTTCCATCGTGGATTGCGCACCCGCACCTGCGGGCGCGATATCCTCGCTCATTGCGATCACAGATCGCATCGCTGCGGACGGCCGGTCGGCCTTGCGGGCTCCCATTGGGAGCCCGTTCCTTTTCTGGTTCAAATGACTAGCAGCGTTCGGACCGCCATTAGGTGGTTCGCAAGGCCGACTGGCCGCCGCGGCTTATGCCGCGAAAGCCAAGCGGGCCGGATGGTCCGCGCCCGGCGTTTGAGGGCGAAAACAAAGACCGCGAGGACATCGCAGCGCGGATGCGCTTCGGAAAACAAAGACTCCGCGTCCGCCCATACTTCCGCTAGCAACATCGCATGATCCAGGTCCTCACCAAGCGCGCAGACTTTCTCGCTGCCAATAAGGGGCTGCGCAATGCTCGTCCGGGCTTTGTGTTGCTGACCCGCCCCAATGGTGGCGAAGGGACACGCTATGGAATCACGGTGACGAAGAAGATCGGCAACGCCGTGGTGCGTAATCGCATGAAACGTCGGTTCCGCGAATTGCTGCGAGCCGCACTGCCCGACCGCGGCCTTCCTGGCCACGATCATGTATTGATTGGCCGTTCGGGCGGGATCGAACGTGACTTTCGCACCATGGCCGAAGAACTCGACAAGGCGCTTTCCCGCGCTCACGAAGGGAAAGGCGATTCGTCACGCGGACGCCGACCGCGCAAGGGAAATCGCCAACGGAGTGCGCCTGCATGAAGCACATTTTGATCTGGATTGCGCGCGGCTGGCAGTGGGGGCCTTCCCGCATTCTTCCCCCGACATGCCGCTTCGCCCCGTCATGCAGTGAGTATGCGATAGAGGCTCTCACCAAATATGGCGCTCTCAAGGGTGGATGGCTGGCCACAAAGCGGCTAATGCGCTGCCACCCTTGGGGAGGGCATGGCTACGATCCGGTTCCATAGCGAAGCGAAAGTGGTTCCAATCCGGGCTGTAATACCTACATAACACACCTCATCAGAACACGAAGTCGTCACATCAGGGTTTAATCTTGGACAATCAGCGCAATTTGTTGCTCGCCGTCGCGCTTTCGGGCTTGCTTATTCTCGGATGGGATTTCGCCATGCGGGCGTTCTATCCCGAAGCGGCCGTTTCAGCGCCGGCAGAGGAAGTGGAAACCGCTGCGCAAGCCAGCGCCGGCGGAACGCCGGGAACTTCGACTGTCGCAGCCGATCTTGATGGGGACGCCGTGCCGGATGCGGGGCCAGTCGACCTCTCCGCTGCTCTGGCGGACCCGCAGCGTGTGGCGATTGATACGCCGCGCCTGGCCGGATCGATCAATCTGGTGGGCGCGCAGATCGATGACATCGTGCTTAAGGATTATCGCCAGTCGGTCGACAAAGACAGCGGCCCCGTACGGCTGTTTGCGCCGGCGCGCACCGATGATCAGTATTTTGCCGAGTTCGGCTTTGTCACCGGCGGAGAACGCGTTCCGAGCACTGCCGTGTGGCAGGCGGATGGTGAAAAGTTGACGCCAGAGACCCCGGTCACTCTGTCCCGCGAAGGTGAGGGCGGTATCGCCTATTCGATCAAGCTTTCGATTGATGCGGATTACATGATCACCGCCGAACAATCGGTGACCAACGGTTCGGATGCCGCAGCGATCATTCAGCCGTTTGCCTTGATCGATCGCACCAGCGTCAACGCCACACCGGATGAATTCCTGGCGCATTCCGGCCCGGTTGGCGTCTTCGACGATACATTGCACGATCCCAACAGCTACGAAGAGCTGGCTGAAATCGGCAGCGATTCTCCGCAGGGGACGACCGACTGGCTTGGCTTCGCAGATCGTTATTGGCTTTCGGCTTTGGTGCCGGGCGAAGGCGAAACCGCCAATTCAGGGTTCCGTTCGCTTGGCAATTCGCTGTTCCGCAGCGGGGTCAGCTATCAGGCGCAAACGATCCCGGCGGGCGGCAGCCTGACTCAGTCGACCCAATTGTTTGCCGGCGCGAAAGACAGCGTGATCCTCGACCAGTATGAAGACAGCGGCATTACTCTGTTCGGCAAGGCGATTTCGTGGGGCTGGTTTGAGATCATCGAAAAGCCGATGCTGTGGCTGCTGCGGACGCTCAACACGCTAATCGGCAATTTCGGTGTCGCCATCATTGCGCTCACTTTTGTTATCCGCGGACTGCTGTTCCCGATCGCGCAGAAGCAATTCGCCAGCATGGCTCAGATGAAAGCTGTGCAACCGAAGATGAAAGTGATCCAGGAGCGCTACAAGGACGACAAGCAAAAGCAGCAGCAGGAGATCATGAAGCTGTACAAGGATGAGAAGGTCAATCCTCTCGCCGGGTGCCTGCCTCTGATCATCCAGATCCCGATCTTCTTTGCGCTCTACAAGGTTCTGATCCTCTCGATTGAAATGCGGCACGAGCCGTTCCTCTATATTCGCGATCTGACAGCAGCCGATCCGGCCACGATCCTCAACCTGTTTGGCCTGCTGCCATTCGAGGTTGCCGGGACTTTCCTCGGCATTGGTGTGCTGGCTGTGCTCCTGGGTGTGACGATGTGGCTAACCTTCAAGCTCAACCCGAGCGCGATGGATCCGATGCAGCAGCAGATCTTCAACATCATGCCATGGGTGCTGATGTTCGTGATGGCGACTTTCGCATCGGGTCTGCTGCTCTACTGGGTAACGTCGAACATCCTGACGCTGGCGCAGCAGAAATATCTCTATTCCAAGCATCCGCAATTGCGGGCGGCGGCTGAGAAAGAGAAAGCGGAAAAGGCCCGCGAGGCGGAGCGCGCCAAAGCGGAAAAAGACGAAGCGAAGAGCGAAGGGTGAGGCGTGACGCCTGCGGAACAAGCCGAGCGGGAAGAGCGCGAACAGCAGCGCCGTGAAGACGCTGCCGCTCGGTTGTTTTCAGGCCGGGTCGATTTTCTGCTGTCCGCTCCGCAGCTGAAGTTCCTGCCCGATCCCACGGTGCCGGAAATCGCCTTTTGCGGGCGTTCGAATGTCGGCAAATCCTCGCTGCTGAATGCACTGACCGGGCGCAAGGCGATTGCCCGCGCTTCTGTGACGCCGGGCCGGACGCAGGAACTCAACTTCTTCGAAGTGGGTGATCCGACGCAGTTCCGCCTTGTCGACATGCCCGGCTATGGTTTTGCCAAAGCGCCCAAGGCCGTGGTCGAAAAATGGAAAAAGCTGGTGCGCAGCTATCTGCGCGGTCGACAAGTGCTGGCGCGCAACCTTGTGCTGGTCGACAGCCGCCACGGGCTGAAGGATGTCGACCGCGAGATGATGACCATGCTTGATGAAGCAGCGGTCGGCTATCGCATTGTCCTGACTAAGACCGACAAGATCAAGGCCAGCGAGCTGGAGCGGGTGGCGGGTAAGGTTGCGGATGAAGCCCGCAAACACCCCGCTGCCTATCCCGAATTGCACCTGACCAGCAGCGAAAAGGGCATGGGCATAGCCGCCCTTCGCGCCGCTGTGGTGCAGGATGCTTTGGGTTAGGGGGCAATATTGCTCTAGTGTGAGTTGTGGTAGCCCAGCGCCTCAACGAAAATAGCCCAATTCTCTGCGTTGTCTTGTGCTGCCGCGGGTTGGTTCACAGCCAACGGCTCAGCTCGTTCGGTACCATAGTAGGGGATGTTGTTACCGTCTAAACGATCTTCCACGCCGAGCAACACATGCGAAAGCTCATGAATAAGGACACCAAAACGGCTTTGGTGCATGTGGGCTTGTGACGGTATTGTTCGCCTCACGCCTGTTTGAGGTCTCATGCCAAAAGGAAGCGCAAGACCGGGCGGAGGTGGGGGATTCAGCGCCAGATAGTTTCGGTGACGATCAAATCCACCGAAGATGATGATGTGCAGGTCGGCCACTTCATCTGGAAGATTCTGCGTTGAGTTTTGGCCAAAGGTCTCCAGATTGTCAGTGAAGGCTTTCGGAGCGTTAGCTTTTATCGACTGGCCGTTTACCTCGTCGTCCTGCCTCAAGATGTTTGGAACGAACGCTGTGCCAGAATAAGGCACGCCAACGCTGATGTCCTTGCGGCGATAAGTAACATGCATCTGTTCCAGCGTCCGGGCAATTCCTTGCCTGCCCATATTGTCGGTATGTTGTATACCAAACCATCTTTTGGCGGCCTTTTGACCTTCGATGGTGTTTATCCGGTTCGCGGCCATGCGAAACACGTAGTCGAGCGGCTTTTCGAACGGCTTCAACTTTTCCTTCAGTGCGGGATCAGTGACCACAAGTCCCATAATTTCCTCCTGCCATTGCGATTGATCACAAGCCCGATGCTGGGTGGATCAGGAGGATTTTCGAAGAATTCCCTGCTGTCCTGACCGCCCTATGCCTGTTGATCGGTTCCGGTCGGCAGAAGGTTCATTTTGCGGAGGGGGGCGCTGGTTCGGCCCGCGTCTTGAGCCGCTGAACGTTGTTGGACCGATCTTTCTTGCTTTTCGCGCTAATCCTCTGTTCAAACCAGCGCAGTCATAGCTTTGCGCTTTGCAGAACACCTGTGTGCTTTGCGCTCTTCAATCATCCAGAAAGCAGACCAACATGAATTCCCGCAAGTTTGTCCCGTTCCTTACAACTGCATCCGCAGCCGCTTTGCTTGCAGGCTGCTCAAGCTACGCTGGGGAGACCGATGTGAACACCGCCACCGATACTGCAACCGCCGCTGATGCGGCTTCTGCCATCCCCGAAGGCACAGGATACTTTGCGGCAGACAGCGCGCTTCCTTTCCACGCGCCCGATTTCACTCAGATCAGCGAAGCCGATTATCTCCCCGCTTTCGAGCAAGGGATGGCCATTCAGCAGGCCGAAGTTCAGGCGATCATCGACAACCCGGCTGCGCCGACTTTCGCCAACACAATCGTCGCACTCGAAACATCGGGTGCCATGCTTGGCCGGGTCGCTCGCGTGTTCTACCAGCTCACGGGAACCAACACGACCGATGGGCTCGATGCGATCAACACCGAAATCAGCCCACGCCTGTCTGCGCATGGCGACAGCATCACGCTCAATCCGGCTCTCTTTCAGCGCGTAAAGGGGGTCTATGACAGCCGCGCCACTCTGGGTCTGGATGTTGAGGATACCAAGCTGCTCGAACGGACATATGATGGCATGGTGCAGGCAGGTGCACTGCTGACCGAAGCCGAGCGCGAGCAGGTCAAGGAAATCAACACCCAGCTTTCGACGTTAACGACCGAGTTCGGGCAGATGGCGCGTAACGCGATGGTTGATCAGCCGCTTGTAGTGGATACGCGAGCGGAGCTTGCAGGGCTTTCCGATGCCGACATCCAGGCTGCCGCCGACCTTGCCAATTCAATCGGCCAGCCGGGCAAATTCGCTATCGCCTTGCAGAACACGACCCAACAGCCATTGCTGCCGGTGCTGGAAAACCGTGCGACGCGAGAGGCTTTGTTCAAGCTGAGCCATAACCGTGCCGATGGCACCACCGGTGTCGATACCCGCGATCTGATTGCCCGCATCGCGCTGCTGCGTGCGGAAAAAGCGGCCTTGTTCGGTAAGCCCGATTGGGCGAGCTACACGATGTATGACCGTATGGCGAAACAGCCCAAGACTGCGCTCGATTTCATGGAGCAGATGGTCCCGGCACTCGCGGCAACCCAGCGCCGCGAAGCGGAAATGCTCAATGAAGCGATCCGTGCCGATGGCGGAAACTACACGGTCGAACCATGGGATTGGTATCGCTACGCTAACAAGATCAAGGCCGAGCAATACGACCTCGATGAAGATGCAGTTATGGAATACTTTCAGCTCGACCGTGTGCTGGAAGACGGCATTTTCTTCATGGCAAAGGAGCTGTACGGACTGAGCTTCGAGCGCCGCACGGACATCCCCGTTTATCACCCTGATGTGTGGGTCTACACGGTGTCTGAAGAGGACGGTTCGGAGCTCGGCCTGTTTTACTTTGATCCGTTCCAGCGCCCGTCAAAGCGTGGTGGAGCGTGGATGGGCAATTTTGTCGACCAGAGCGATCTGACTGGCAACAAGCCAGCGATCTATAACGTCCTCAACGTTCCCAAGACACCCGAAGGCGAAGTGCAGCTCGTTAGCTTCGATTGGGTCAACACGGCATTCCATGAATTCGGACATGCGGTGCACGGCTTGTTCGCAGACCAGCGGTATGAGAGCCTTTCCGGCACTGCCACGGCTCGCGATTTCGTGGAGTATCCGAGCCAGGTCCATGAAATGTGGACGACATGGCCTTCGGTTCTGTCGAACTACGCCAAGCACTACAAAACCGGTGAGACGATCCCGGCTGAGATGATTGAGCGGATCGAAGCAGCGGCAAAGTTCAACCAGGGCTATGATTTCGGCGAAGTTGTCGAAGCGGCTTTGCTGGACATGAAGTGGCACGCGCTCAGCCCGGAGGAAGCTCGCAAACTGGTCGGCAACCCGGAGGCCGTTGACGCGTTTGAGCGCAAATCACTGACCGATCTCGGGCTCGAAATCGATCTCGTCCCGCCGCGTTATCGCAGCACCTATTTCAATCACATTTTCAGTTCACCAGCAGGCTATTCTGCTGGGTATTACAGCTATTTGTGGACCGAGATGCTCGACCGCGACAGTCGCCAGTGGTTCATCGACAATGGTGGCCTGACCCGCGCCAATGGCGATCACTATCGCAAGACTGTGCTCAGCCGAGGCGGCACGATGGACTATTTCGAGATGTATCAGAAATTCGCCGGGCGCCAGCCTGACGTGAAATACATGATCGATGCCAGGGGCCTGAATGGCAGCGGCGAAACAGCAGATACCGCAGGCGGGTCTTGATCAGTCTGGGGCAGCTCTTCGCCTAAGTCGCAAACAGCTGCCCCATATCTGCGAATGCCTTGAATTCCAGCGCATTTCCCGCCGGGTCGCGGAAGAACATGGTTGCCTGCTCGCCCGGCTGCCCCTTGAAACGGATGGTTGGCTCGATCACGAAATCGGTGCCTGCGGCCTTTAGCCGCTCCGCCAATGCTTCCCATTCCGCCATTTCAAGCACGAGACCGAAGTGCGGAACCGGCACGTGGTGGCCATCGACCGGGTTGCTGTCACGGTCGCCCGCATTTTCTGACAGGTGAGTGACGATCTGATGGCCGTGGAAATCGAAGTCGACCCATTCGTCTGAGCTGCGTCCTTCCGGGCAGCCGAGAACCTCTCCATAGAAATGGCGCGCTGCGGCGAGATCGTCGACCGGGAAAGCCAGATGAAATGGTGGCAAGCTCATGGCGCGTGACCATAGCGTCCGCTTCGTATTTTCCTACTCTTGATGGCTTTGGCATGTCTCCCAACCATGGAAAAGTCGCCCGCCCGCATCGCGTTTGAACAATGGCTGGCTGCATTTGAGAATGGCCAGTTTCCTGATTCTGGACCGTGTAACATGCGGTCCACGGTTCAGCGTAGACGACGCGCAGATGAACGCCTAAAGCGCGGAGGAACGGACGCAAGGTGGAGCGGGAACGGCATGAAGCTGATCATCGGCAACAAGAACTACTCAAGCTGGTCGATGCGCGGCTGGCTGGCGGTTAAGCAATCGGGCCTGCATTTTGAAGAGATCACAGTGCCGATCCTGGGCGAGCACTGGGACAAGCAGAAGCAGGAAATGGGTGATGTCCAACCTTCCAGCGGGAAGGTGCCGATCCTGTGGGAT
>JBCBHD010000091.1:0-10761 GCA_038526115.1 Pseudomonadota bacterium
GATCATCGCCACATTCCCCGCCGCAGCGCTCTTGGCGATAGAGCCTCCGACATTGCATTTGCTCTTGATCGGCTTGCTGGCTGGTACGCCTGGCCTGGCTGCCATTGGACTGATGATCGCCGCGCTCACTGCATCCTTGCGCGCAGGGGCTGCATTATCGGGGCTGATGTTGATCCCGCTGGCACTGCCGATCCTGATTTTCGGAGCAGGCGCACTAGCCCGTCAGGATCAAGGAAGCCTCGGCTTCGTTGGTGCAATAAGCCTGTTGCTGGTCGCCATCGCGCCATTTGCATCAGGAGCCGCGATCAGAGCAGCCAAAGAGGTCTGAACCATGAAGCATGCCGGAATTGCACTTGCCGCACTCCTCTTCACAGGCTGCACCCAGACTTTGAGCGACCCAACCCAAGAAGCGGAAGCCGCCTTCGAGCAATACGTGACTGCGATCAACAACGGCGACGCCAGCGCGGTCGCATCCATGTACGACGACAATCCCGGCTTTCACTGGGTGGAGCGTGGCAGCGTCCAATATACCAGCGGTGAAGCAGCGGTCGCTTCCTTCGAAGAGCTTGTGGCATCGGGTTCGACCCCGCGCATGACGACTGGCACTATACAAGTCGCCGCATTGGGCAGTGAAAGTGCTTTAGTCTCTACGCATTTCGATCTCGCCTTACTCGATGAAGCTGGAGCCGTGCAGTTCAGCTTCGATGGCTGGATGACGGTTGGCATGGTCAAGCGGGACAGCGGTTGGAAAATCGCGGGCGGGCAGACAGGCCCGGGTGCAGAGGCCGAATAGTGCGTGCTCCCGAATCCGAAACACGAGCCAATCTGCTGCTGGCGCAAATAGCGCTTGGCCTGCTCGTTTTCACCATTGCCGCTTTTGCCGCGAAAGCGCTCATCCATACCGAGGTACAAGCGCGCTATACACCGCTGGTTATCTTTCACGCCGCATCGATGCTAGCATGGTTGGCGTTGCTCTCCAGCCAGCCTTGGTTGGCGGCGGAGCGCCGATTGGGTCTGCACCGCGCAATGGGCCGCGCTTCGATAGCATTGGTGGGAGCGATGGCCGTGTCAGGCGGAATCATCGCGGTGAATATCGGTCAGGAATTGGGGCGGCCCGAAGTCACTGTCGTCAACATCGCCGCTTTTGTGACGTTCCTTCCGCTGTATTTTGCAGCGCTGCACTTTGCCCGCCGCCGCGATATCCATGCGCACCGACAGGCGATGCTGATTGGCACACTAGCTCTGATGACCCCGGCCTATGCCCGCGTGGTGCAGGTGCTAGACCTACCGGACCCGCTCGCAATTACGGTGCAAGTTCCGATCACGGTGGTGATTGCGGTCGGCTATGACTGGGCGACGCAGGGCCGTGTGACCAAGCCGTTGGTGGCGATGTTGGGGTTCTCGGTGGCTGTCATTACCGTAATGGTTGCTGTTTTGGCGGTTTGGTTCTTGTAGGCTCGGAGCTGCCAAAGTTCGTCATTGCGAGCCGCAGGCGAAGCAATCCATCTCAAAACCTATCGCTCAATTGCAAAACCGGTCGATGGATTGCCGCGTCGCCCCGGATCAAGTCCGGGGCTCCTCGCAATGACGAACGAAGCGGAAAGCCTCTTGACGATTGCCCACCGACAGGGATCGAACCTGCACCCGTTTCAACGGGACCGCTTGTACGATGCGTCTACCAATTCCGCCACGGCGAGCGGACCTGCGATATCAGGAGTAGGGCGGCTTGTCCCGCCCGGTCGGGCTCTTGGTGAATATCTCGTTCCCGTCCTCGGTGATCGCGAGACTGTGCTCGAACTGCGCGGACAGCGACTTGTCGCGTGTCACCGCTGTCCAGCCATCACCCAGCACTTTCGCCCATGGCTTGCCGAGATTGATCATCGGTTCGATCGTGAAGAACATGCCCGGTTTCAGCTCTGGCCCGGTCCCTGCTTTCGAGGCGTGGACCACTTCAGGTGCATCATGGAACAGGCGGCCCAAGCCATGCCCGCAGAACTCGCGCACCACGCCATAGCGGAACTGTTTGGCATGCGCTTCAATCGCAGCGCCGATATCGCCGAGCCGCGCGCCGGGCTGCGCCGCATCGATGCCGAGCATCAAACACTCATAGGTCACATCGACCAGACGTTTGGCCTTGAGGCTCGGTTCGCCAGCGAAAAACATCCGCGAGGTGTCACCATGCCAGCCGTCCAGCAGGGGTGTGACATCGACATTCAGGATATCGCCCTCTTTCAGTACCTTGTCCGAAGGGATGCCGTGGCAGATGACGTGATTGATGGAGATGCAACTCGAATGGGTGTACCCGCGGTATCCAAGCGTCGCTGGCACCGCGCCACCATCCAGCATCATTTCACGTATAGCGGTGTCGATGCTTTCCGTGGTCACGCCGGGCTGCACCAGATTGGCAACTTCATCAAGGATCGTCGCAGCGAGCCGTCCGGCTTTGCGCATCCCTTCGAAGCCTTCTTCAATGTGAAGCTTGATCGTGCCGTCGCGATAGACGGTCTGTTCCCCATCAATGAGCTGATATTCGTGCATCCGCTCCATATAGCGAATGGTTCGCAGGAATGCGAGCGCTACTGGGCGAGGACGAATGCCTCCCGGTAGGCTGGCTTCGCAGCTTCGATCACCGCCTGCGTCACAGGAACTTTGACCTCATACGGGCCTTCCGCATACGATCCAGCCACATAAGGCGCCGCCAGCAAGCTGATCGTATCGAATGCCGCACCGCTCTTTGATTCGAAGACCACCACCAATTCTTCCAGAGCCGGGCAGTCGCCAAAAACGCCGGTGCGATCATTGGCGCCCATCCCCATCCGCTCCGCTCGCTGGGAATTAAGCCCAGCACAGTAATCTTCACGCACAGCCTGTTCGAGCGCCGCGGGTGAAGAGAAAAGACCGGTCGGTGCCATTTCGGACTGTGTCTCTCGATCCCAGACAAGGGAATCGAACCAGGAATTGCCGTGAGCACCGCCCGTGTAGGCATAGGTGCCCGCCGCTATGCTCAGGAAGCGGGGCGTTTCTGCGGCAATATCCCAGTTCTTGCCGAGTTCATACGGGCGAAAACGATAATTGTACTGCGACGCATCAGCTTTTCCTTCGTCCGTCAGCGCTTTGAATTTCTTATGCTCTTCTCTGCCGCGCTTCTCGAACAACCGATTGAGAGGCTCAATCGCGACAGTCTTGGCAGGCCACGTGTATTCGAAGTTCATCTGTTCGTCTTCAACGGTGATCTGTCCCGGCTTGGTAATTTCAACCAAGGATTGATCGAGCGTCTTCTGTTCCTTCGCCTGACCCGGTTTGGCGACTGGCGCATCCTTGGCATCGCCAGTGTCCTGAACGGAACCAGAGGCCGCCAGAACCATCGCACTGACCATCATCGCCATCTTGATCATCGCACCCTCCCCCGCAATTGATACGTGACAAGTCTACTGGCGTGATTATGGACACAGCATGACCGATATCAAAGACTTGATCCAACCCGATCGCGGGCAAGAGGCCACCGCCATCCACCTTACGACCAAGAGTGGATTTGAAGAGTTCGCCAAGGGCTTGAGCGCCGGGCAACGGGCCAGCTTGACGGCACAGAAATTTGAGGGCGTTGCCGGACAAGTCGGGATCGTTCCGGATGGCGATGCATGGTTCGCAGTCGGCGGGGTCGCCGACAAAGACGATCTGACCGGATGGTGTCTGGCCGCCCTTGCTGAGAAATTGCCAGAAGGCACGTATCGCTTGGCAGACAATCAGCCAGGGGCAGCCGTTTTTGGCTGGATGACTGCGCATTATCGCTTCACTCGCTATCGTGAGGACGAGAAAGCAACAGGCCCGCGCATTTTGCTGACCGAGCAAGTCGGCCGATTGCCAGGCTACATCGCCGAAGCCGAAGCGGAATTGCTGGTTCGCGATCTCGTTAATACGCCTGCCGAATATATGGGTCCTTCCGCGCTGGAAGCGGAAGTCGAGAAGCTCGCCAAAACGCACAAGGCAAAAGTCCAGACAACCAAAGGAGATGCGCTGGAACAAGGCTATCCCATGGTCCATGCGGTCGGCCGCGCTGCGGCACGGCACTATGCGCCAAGGATCATGCATCTGACATGGGGCGATGAAAGCGCCCCGGTGCTGGCGATAATCGGCAAAGGCGTATGCTTCGATTCCGGCGGACTGGATATTAAGCCAGCTGCCGGCATGCGCTTGATGAAAAAGGATATGGGCGGTGCGGCGCATGCAATTGCGCTCGCTGGGCTGGTAATGGAGGCAGGGCTAAAGGTCCGACTGCACCTCCTGATCCCCGCGGTCGAAAATGCGATTTCCGGTCCCGCGTTTCGGCCGGGCGATGTCCTTGCCAGCCGCAAAGGCCTTTCGGTCGAAATCCACAACACCGACGCCGAAGGCCGATTGATCCTCGGTGATGCCTTGACACGGGCAAGTGAGGAAGACCCCGAACTCGTGATCGATTTTGCCACGCTCACCGGTGCTGCACGCATCGCTTTGGGCCCCGATTATGCGGCGATGATGACGCGGCGCGACGACACAGCGCAAGCGCTTATCGATGCAGGCAAAGCTGTCGACGACGAACCTTGGCGACTGCCTCTGCCCGACGCCTATCGTGAGTATCTGAAGTCTGACATCGCCGATATCGTTAACGCCCACTCCAACCCGTACGCCGGAGCAAGCGTGGCAGGCCTGTTCCTCGACAAGTTTGTCGGCGAAGGCATCGATTGGGTGCATTTCGATACTTTCGCCTGGCGACCATTCCCCAAGCCAGGACGTTCCAAAGGCGGCACCGCCTATGGTCTGCGTGCGAGCTGGCACATGTTGAAAGAGCGGTTCGGAAACTCCTGAAGCTTTTGCGCGTCGGGGCGAACAACATATCGTGGCTAACTTGCTCGAAACCATCTCAGTGTATAAGCGCGCCGCATCACAGGGGTTGAGGACTTGTTCTGAATGAATGGCGCTGCCCATCTCGCAGCAGACTATGCGATGCCGGAAGGCATACTGGGCTTGAAAGGTCCGGTCGAAAGGCCTGCACCGGGAACGCTGCCCCTGCGCGGTGACCTGGCCCACATTGCACTGGCGACCACTCACCTTGCTGCGCACTATGTTATTCCCGAATTGCGCGCCATTGGACCTGAAGGTGCAGATCTGCATCTGATGCCAAGCGATGAGAGTGATGTGGAACATCAGCTTGAGGCAGACACCCGTTTCGAAGTGCTGGATATTGCCGGCGATTGGGCTTGGGGTTGCATTGGCCCCGAAGGCCCAAGCGGCTACCTGAAGCTCTCCAAACTGGCATAAGCGTCCGGCTCGCGTTAAAGGCGCGCGCCATGGCAACACGTATCTTCATTGATGGAGCAGCCGGAACCACCGGCTTGGAAATCCGCGACCGGCTGGCGGATCGCAACGAGTTCGAGCTGCTGGTGCTCGACGACACACAGCGCAAGGATGAAGCCGCGCGCAAGGAAGCGCTGCACGAAGCCGATATCGCGATTTTGTGCCTACCCGATGACGCCGCTCGCGAAGCGGTGAAGCTGGCGGAAGGATCGAACACGCGTATCATCGATGCCTCAAGCGCACACCGAGTGGCAGACGGGTGGACCTACGGTTTTCCTGAGATCATCGGACATGACAAAATCGCCGAAGCGAAGCTGGTGAGCAATCCGGGCTGCTATCCTACGGGCTTCCTGGCGCTGGTTGCGCCGCAGGTCAGGATGCAGAGACTACGACCCAACTGGCCTTTCACCATTAACGCCGTCAGCGGCTATTCCGGTGGCGGAAACGCACTGATCGACAGGTTTGAAAACGATGAAGAAATCGCCTTCCGCGCCTATGGTCTTGACCTTGGACACAAGCATTTGCCTGAAATGCGAAAGTACGCTGAACTGGAACAGGATCCGGTCTTCTCGCCTAGTGTGATCCCTGCACATCGTGGAATGATCGTGGATGTCCCAGTCCCAAGCCCCGCAATGTTTGAGGGGGTAGAAACGAGCTGGCTCTGGGACGTACTGGATGAATATTACGAAGACAGTGACGTAGTCAAAGTAAGCAACGAAGAGCCCTCCGAACTGTTGCTAAGGCAGGACTCGGAGCCATGGGACGGGATAGAGCTGTTCGCATTCGGTAATGGCCAACAAGCACGCCTCATCGCCCGGCTCGACAATCTCGGCAAAGGCGCTAGCGGCGCCGCCATCCAAAATCTCAACATCATGTGCGGTCTGCCGGAAACAACCGGATTGCGGCTCTAGCGCCGCACCAATGCCCAAAATTTAGGCATTGTTCGTATGCGCAATGAGCAGTGTTGCGCGGCGTATCACAATGTTGCTAGTTCCTTAGGCACTCCGAGTGATTCCTTGCGCCCACGGGCGGCTTGGCTAGCCCGGAATAACACCAGCGTTGGCACGATTCTTGGTAGGGTTTTGTCAATCATTTGACCGAAATGGCCGCAGAGCCAAAGGTGGGGCATTACGTGAAGAAGATCGAAGCGATCATCAAACCCTTCAAACTCGACGAAGTGAAGGAAGCGCTCCACGAGATTGGCGTGTCTGGCATAACGGTCACAGAAGCCCGCGGTTTCGGTCGTCAGAAAGGGCACACGGAGCTGTATCGCGGCGCTGAATATGTCGTCGACTTTCTGCCCAAGGTAAAACTCGAAGTCGTTGTCGATGATGGCCAGGCCGAACGCGTGGTCGAAGCTGTAGCTGCCGCTGCGCAAACCGGTCGGATCGGCGACGGAAAGATCTTCGTAACATCCATCGATAGCGCGCTGCGGATCCGCACCGGAGAGACCGACGCTGACGCGGTCTGAACAGTATTAAACCTCTCCCGTCCGCCTTTGGCGGGCAAAACATCTAAAACACTTGGAGACACCAACATGGCAACCGTGAATGACGTCCTGAAACAGATTAAGGACGAAGAAATCGAGTGGGTCGACCTGCGCTTCACCGATCCCAAGGGTAAGTGGCAGCACCTCACCATGTCCGCCAGTGTCATGGATGAAGACGCGCTGGAAGACGGATTGATGTTCGATGGTTCGTCGATCGAAGGCTGGAAGACGATCAACGAATCCGACATGATCCTGAAGCCGGATATGGATGCAGCCTACATAGATCCGTTCAGCGCTACACCGATGCTTTCGCTGTTCTGCAACATCGTTGAGCCTTCCGACGGTCAGCTCTACGGTCGCGATCCGCGTTCAACCGCAACCCGCGCCGAAGCCTATCTTGCATCGACCGGCATTGGCGACACCGTCTATGTCGGCCCAGAGCCTGAATTCTTCATGTTTGATGACGTCCGTTTCGAGGACGGATATGCCGGTTCAGGCTATGCGATCGACGATATTGAATTGCCGACAAACACCGGCAAGGAATACGAGATGGGCAACATGGCCCACCGTCCTCGCGCTAAGGGTGGATACTTCCCCGTAGCACCGGTCGATAGCGCCATGGATATCCGCGGCGAGATGGTTTCCACCATGATGGAAATGGGCCTCAATATGGATAAGCACCACCATGAGGTGGCAGCGGCCCAGCATGAGCTTGGCATTACCTTTTCTTCGCTGACTCGCGCAGCGGACCAGGTGCAAGTCTACAAGTATGTCGTGCAGCAGGTAGCGCATGCCTATGGCAAGACAGCGACGTTCATGCCGAAGCCAATCAAAGAAGATAACGGCAGCGGTATGCACTCGCACATGTCGATCTGGAAGGATGGCAAACCGACTTTCGCAGGCAACGAATATGCCGGCCTGTCGGAGACCTGCCTGTATTACATCGGCGGCGTGATCAAACACGCGAAGGCGATCAACGCTTTCACCAACGCCACCACCAACAGCTACAAGCGTCTGGTCCCAGGCTTTGAAGCACCTGTGTTGCTGGCTTATTCTGCACGCAACCGTTCGGCGTCATGTCGTATTCCATATGGTGCAGGCGAAAAGGCGAAACGTGTAGAATTCCGCTTCCCAGATGCGCTCGCGAACCCATATCTCGCATTCTCAGCGCTGCTTATGGCGGGCCTCGACGGGATCGAGAACAAGATCCACCCGGGCGAAGCCATGGACAAGAACCTCTATGATCTTCCACCAGCAGAATTGGCTGAAGTGCCGACCGTAGCCGGTTCGCTGCGCGAAGCTCTTGAGGCGCTGGAAGAGGATCACGAGTTCCTGCTGAAAGGCGATGTGTTCTCGCTCGACCAGATTGAAGCTTATGCCGAGCTGAAGTGGGAAGAGCAGCTGCGTCTCGAAACCACTCCGGCTCCGGTTGAATTCGATATGTATTACAGCGCATAAACGCCGCTGTTCTACCGGAACATGTAAGGCCGCTCGGAGTGATCCGGGCGGCCTTTCCTTTGCCAGCCTGAGCGGAATCTTCTGCCGTGCAAGGCTAGGCAGAACTGCAAAGTCACTTGATCTTCAGCATTCCGCGCCGCCCGCTCGCGATGAAAGAAGCTGCGAGCGCGACGACATAGAAAAGCGTCAGCCAATCGATCGGGGCCAGAGCCGGTACCAGTTGCAAATGCGCTCCAACCATCCAGCTTCCGCCGATCAGAACCGTTCCCACATAGGCCCACATGGAAGCTTCTATGTTCACCGCTGCGAACAATTCATCTGATGCTTTGTGTGAGCGCCAAGCCAACCAGGAACCAGCGACAAACAGCACTATAGCAGACACAAGCGCCATCATGACCGGGATTGGCCCCGCTGGTGCGGCCAACGCAAGAACAATCAGAGCCACGCCCCATAGTGTCATAGCGGCAGCTGAGTTCATTAGGACCGTCCGCATTTCGAGGATTTCCTCGGCATCATCGGTATTGAGGTATTTTTCGCCGAGCGCCGGAGAGGCGGCCCCCACACCAACACCGATCGCGATAACCAGGTACAAACCGCCGACAATTGCGGCGATCTCGCGCGAAATGCTTGCATCACTGCCGAACGCACCGTCCATATAGAATATGATCCCGAACGAGACTGCAAAGCCAGCAAGCCCGCCAGCGATCATCGGAATCACCAACTTGCGCATGAATGAGACTTCACTTTTGCTTTTGGTTTCGGTCATCATTCCTCTGGCTCCCAATCATCGATAAACAGATCCGGCACGCTCACTCCGAACAGCTTTGACATGCGCAAAGCCAATGGCAGCGAGGGATCATACTTGTCGGTTTCAACCGCATTGATTGTTTGCCGCGAAACGCCGAGCCGACGAGCCAGCTCTCCCTGACTCCAGCCGCGTCCTTCGCGGTGATGTTTCAACCGATTTTCCAACGAACCAAACCCCACAAGCGGCGTGCCTGTAAAGAGGTCTTTACTGTAAAGAACTCTTGTCAGTCAAGAGCTCTTTACAGGTGCGCCTGCGGATCCGCTGCCCGCTCTAAGCCCACTCCCGCATATCAATCCGGTCAAGCGTCGCAGAAAGGTCTGGAAAATCATGAGCGATAGCTTTGATGGCTTTCTTCATGTCACCGCGGAGATATGGCTTTAGCTGAGACAGTGCTTCTGCCGCATCATGGCCATGCAAGGCCGCACAAAGCGCTGTTGCTGTCAGCAGGCTTTGTTCGGAGAGGTAACCGTTTGCGGAAGAACGCCAGCCAAACATCTGACCGTCGCTCCATTGCTCAAATGATCGAGCAGAATTCGCCAGCAGAACACCAAATCCGATATAGGCAGCGGCGCAATCGGTCGCGTGCTCCATCAGATCAGGACCTCCGGGCGGATCGCCTGCTTCGATCAAAAGAAAATGGCAAAGCTCATGAGCGAAGGTTGCGGCCAGAGCGTCTGGGTCGCGCAACATGGCAGACGAATAGCGTATGACCGCTTCACCATTCTCGACGGAAAAAGTGCCGCACGCTCCGCTGCCCTCGCGCATGACAGGCTCGTACCGATCCGCTTCATCGACTTCGATCTTCTCCAGACGGCAGGGCCATTGCTCCATCCCAGCCAGCTTTCGGACCGCTTCAAACAGTTCCGGCCCCGTCCGAGCTGCAACGAGATCCGCATGATCTGGAAGAACGAAGGCGGGCCGGATGTCGCCATCGTTGAGTGTTTTCCGAAGCCACGCAAAGCACGCAAGCAACCAATCCATCTCGTCTTTATCGATCGGCGGTTTAGGTCGGAAGAGGGGCATGATTTGCTAGTCGCGCCTGTCAGAGAAGAAGTGTCGCGGCATCATGGCTGCGGATGCACGAGACTGTAGTAGAATTTCTCATCGGGGGCAGCCAACCCGCAGAGCCCTTGCGACCCTGCTACCATCTCACCCACAGCAACCTCCCCATCTTTCACGATTACTGGTTGCGCAATGTACGAGCAAAGCTGTTCCGGCGTGCGGCCAAAGAAGCGTTCATAGTCACTAAGCGCAACCAATGGGCCACCAACAAGAACAACTGCGCCATTCTCTGCATAATCGTGAACCACGGCATCGATGGCGCCATCAGTGCCGAGAAAACGACAGGGCGGAGGTAAATCGAGCGAAACAAACGCATCGCCAAACGTCACATCACACGTCATGCCATCATTGGCGAGCGTCAGCGCCGTACCGCCGACTTCAGCAGACTGAATTCCGCTGATTTCGGAGTTTACGGCAGTTGCAGTCTGCGCAGTGCCTTCCTGATCCTGGGCTTGCCCTTGCGGAGCGCATGCAGCCAGCGTCATCGCAACGCCCACAAGACAGAGACCTGTCAGTCGAATTCCCATAACCACACCTGCTCACCAACATCAAAGTACCGCGGCCAACCGCCCTTCAGTTCTCCGGTTCGCCCATTGCCTTTCCAAACATCGAT
>JBCBHD010000092.1:0-10691 GCA_038526115.1 Pseudomonadota bacterium
ATCCATTCGAGAAAATCTTCAAACCGGCCTGTGACTTCCGGTGAAGCGAGCGACAGACCGTCTCGCAATCTTCCGTTGTCATCAAGCAGGTAGTCCGGGAGTGTCAGACCGTCTGAATCAAGCGTTGAGAGGGTCACATAGATCAGCTGTCTCCTTTGCCGGGCAACCTCCAAGGCTCCAGAAAGGGGTTCAAGATCGTATTGTACAGGAGCCGTCTCAAGCTCTGCCCAATCCAGTTGGATACGACTTATGCTGGCCCCGCTTGAAGCAGCTTGATCCAGAAGCTCGGTCGAGCGCCCTTGCCTGTCAACATCGCCTGCGGAAAGGTCATCGAAGCCCACAATGATGCCCATATGCGGGCCATCAGGAAGCCGCGTGATTGCGAACGGGGCTGCAGCTTGGGCTGGCGGTGGGTTGCTCGTAACCGGAGGCACGACCTGCTGAGCAGGCGGCTCCTCATTCCCACACGCAGCCAGCGCGCAAAGACTCAGCAGGTACCCAATTGCAAACTTCCGAGACATCACCTACTCCTCTGCATAACAGAGTATCTCCTCTAACGGAGATTCATTTACTCTGCAATGCAGAATAGTGAGGCAAGTGTTTCGTGGCTTGGGCAGGTGAAATGCGCAAAGGTGTGGTCGAGCTTTGTGTGCTCGCCTTGCTCGATGGCGAGCCAGCTTATGGCTATCAAATTGCGCAGCGTTTGGAGCACCATCCTTCGCTTTCGATGAAGGAAAGCACGCTTTATCTGTTGCTGGCGCGACTGCAGAAAGAGGGATTGGTGACAGTGGAAATGAAGGCCTCTGAACGCGGCCCAAAGCGGCGATACTTCTCGCTCAACGCAGATGGCCGAACGCGTTTGAGCGGGATGACCTCGTTCTGGAACGAGATCAAAGATGACGTGAGCGCCGTAATCGGAGGCGAAGGACAATGAGACCCGAGTTTCATGACCATGACCGGCCAGAAACTCACACTTCGCTGGAGAAGCTGACACAACAGCTTCAGAATTCTGGATATGACGCAGCTGAAGTTGAAGCGATTGTCGGTGGCGCCCGCGAACATGTCGAGGAGTTGCTAGCTAGTGAGCCCAATGTGTCACGTGGCGAATTGGAAGAGCTTATCATTGGATTTGGCGATCCAGAAATTGGCCCTTCATCGCCCGCAACCGGCAAAAACTTCAATCTGGTCGGCGCCGCTGCTGTGGCGAGTGGCATCATGGGCGTTTTGATCATGATTGCCGCGTTCAATGCCAGCGATCCTGATCTGGGCGGAGCACTCATGCTGCTCGGTACATTGCTTGGTGGGGGTTTGGCCTGCGCGCTAGGAATCCTTTCGCGGCGCACTCAAGCAGGCTTGATCGCCATAGTCATAGGCGCAACTCTTTGGCTCTGCCTGTTTGCGTTCTTACTGTTGGCAAAGATCAGTTAGGCAATTTTCGGAGCCTCTAGCGTCCGCTTTCACTCCCAGAGTAAGACACAACAGGCCAGCGCAAACTGCGTCCGCTTTTGACAAACACCCCGCTTAGCTTTTGTGGCAGAGGGTACCAGCCGCTTAAAACGGACGGGGAGGCATGCCTATAGAGGGGCTCCATTCCCGCTTCTCACATCCATCAACTCAACGTGAGCCCGCCATCGACCACGATGGTCTGGCCAGTGATATAACTCGCCAGCGGAGACGCCAGAAACAGCGCCGCGCCCGCCATGTCCTCTGGCGTTCCCATGCGGCGCAGCGGGATGGATTTCAGCGCGCCTTCGCGGCGTTCCGGGTGTTCGGTCGTCACGGTGGTCAGCTTGGTCGGGACCAGCCCCGGAGCGATCCCGTTTACCCGCACGCCGTCCCTCGCCCACGCTTCGCCCAGCGTCTTCACAAGGCTCGCCGCGCCCGCTTTTGACGCCGCATAGGCCGGGGTTCCGATAGTCGATTTGAACGCGGCCACGGATGACACGACAATCATCGATCCGCCCGTGTCTGCGAGACCGGCGTGGAATGCGCGGGCAACGTCCATGACCGAGTTCAGGTTGACGTCAACGACATCATCCCAGCCCTTGCGTCCGATTTCTTCGCGCCCGTAGCGCACGATACCCTGGCACTGCACCACAACGTGCGGCTCCAACATCGCATCGGGCAGATCGGACACTGCGCTACGATCCATCAGATTCAGTTGATGGTAGGTCAGTCCGGTGAAATCGCTGTCTTCAGCTTCCAGGTAATCGCCAGCGTCAGGGCGTGTTCCGGTGACATGCACTTCGGCTCCGCGCTCTCGAAAGCCGTGCGCGATACCGTTGCCGATCCCGCTCGACCCGCCGGTCACAAGCACGCGCTTTCCCGCAAAGTCGAGTGGGTCGGTCATTGGGCTAGTCCCTTCAGATTGCGCGGCTGATCACTTCCTTCATGATCTCGCTGGTGCCACCATAGATGCGCTGCACACGCGCGTCGCGCCACAGGCGGGCGATGGCGTATTCGTTCATGTAGCCAGCGCCGCCATGCAATTGCAGACAGGCATCAACCATCTCCCACTGCATTTCGGTGTGCCACAGTTTTGCAGCGCTCGCTTCATCGGTGGTGAGCTCTCCGCGCAGGTGGCGAGCAATGGCCCAGTCGAGGTGCGCCCAGCCCACTTGCAGCTTCGCCTGAAGGTCCGCGAGTGTGAATTTGGTGTTCTGGAATTCGAACACTGTGCGTCCGAACGCCTTGCGATCCTTGGTAAATTTCACCGCTTCATCAAAGGCGCGCTGCGCCCCTCCCTGAGCAGAAACGGCGATGCTGAGGCGTTCTTGCGGCAGTTCTTCCATCAGGTGGATGAAGCCGCGCCCTTCCCCGCCGAGGATGTTCGTTCTCGGCACGCGCACATCGCTGAAGAACAATTCGGATGTGTCAGCGGAATGCTGCCCGATCTTGTCGAGATTGCGCCCTTTTTCGAAACCCGGAGTGCCATCATCGACGAGAACGAGAGAGGTGCCTTTGGCTCCTGCGCTCGGATCGGTCTTCGCCACCACGATCACGCAATCGGCATTCTGGCCGTTGGTGATGTAGGTCTTCGAACCATTGATGACGAGGTGATTGCCGTCTTCGATCGCAGTGGTGCGCACGCCCTGGAGATCACTGCCTGCCCCCGGCTCAGTCATCGCAATGGCAGTGATGATGTCACCGGAGATCATGCCGGGCAGGTATTTGGCTTTCTGCTCCTCGCTGCCGAGCCGCTCGAAATAATTGACCGTGATATCATTCTGGAGTGTGAAGCCCGCCGCGGTACCCATGTACGACAGCTCTTCAGCAAGCACGCAATTGAACCCGAAATCGAGGCCAAGACCGCCATTTTCTTCGCTCACAGTGGGGCAGAGCATCCCAGCCTCGCCCAGTGCCTTCCACGCTTCCTTCGGGACTATGCC
Organism: Pseudomonadota bacterium; assembly: GCA_038526115.1. Lineage (GTDB taxonomy): Bacteria > Pseudomonadota > Alphaproteobacteria > Sphingomonadales > Sphingomonadaceae > Erythrobacter. The sequence goes on from JBCBHD010000092.1 coordinate 3,390, forward strand.
TTCTTCTTCATGCTGATCGAGAAATGGCTCCATATGTTCAGCGAGCACTTTGCGGACAGTGTCGCGAAATGCCTCATGATCTTCGTTATAGGCGGTCCGATGGGCGGTGTTCAGCATGGAGATCCCTCTTCCAGAATTGGGTTTTGTTCTGGAACCGTTTCAAGCGCGCATGAGCCGCGCGGTCAAGCGCGAATCAGACAGGGATCAGCGCGCGCCAAAACGCCTGAACCGCAGGAGACCGCGCAATCGGCTCCATGACAAAGAGGGCCGCATTTGCACCGACAGCAATCCATGTTGCGGGATGGCGAAGCTTGCCAAGCCGCCATGCAAACACGAGGCAGAGGCCAATGATAATCGCCTGGCAGATATAGACGGGAATCGTAAGAACGCTGGTGAGGTCCACGCTGAACCCGTGAATGGCGAACCACACACCTTGCAGCCCGCGACCCAGCGCTGGCATCATCAATAGGAATGCCGTCGAAGCCATCCACCACGCATGATCCTCAACTGATTTGCGCTTCACAATCGCCATGAGTATCGCGATCACAAAGCCGGAGATCAAAAGCATCTCCATCATCATCACCTGGAAAAAGAACCATTCGGTGAAAGGCCCAATCTCCCCGGCATTATCGCGCGCAAAGTTGGCGTAGAAGATGTCGCGATTGAGCTGCGCGACCGACAGGAACACCATCGCACTGGCTAGCAGCAACCCGATCATTCCCCATGTTCGATGAGCTGCCATGCTGCCCTTCGAAAACATCCAAGGCTGCGAAATCAGAAATGCGTACCACAGCGTCGCATTCCAGTAATGGATGTGAACGGCGAGCGTGTTGCGGCTGAAGTCTCCCCAGTAATCGACGAATATGCCAGCCTGGATGATGACCATCGGGATGATCATCCATTTCCACAATGACTTGTAATGTTCCATGATCCTCGCGCCCCTCAACGCGAAGTCTGGTTATAGCAGAATTCGGGCGGAAATCAGATCAGCACGGATAATCCCCGTCCGCTCAGGCGCAGGTGGGATCCGTAGCTGGTTCTAACGCAACGCTGACTTTGACTGCAAAGCATCGGGACGCGCTCGATCCGGCCATCGGCGCTGAACACATTCGCGCCTGACCTGTCGGCGGATCGCGCAACACGCTCTGAAGCTCGTGAGCATCGCTGAATTTCTCTCAGAATGTCAGCTTGCCAATTGCAACTGGCCTGAGAGAGCGGCCCGCATAAAGCGTGAAAATCGCCAAATGTCGGTTTTAGTTGCCCCGGCTGCAGATCACGAAGACGCGCATCGTCTTGCCGTCATTCGTGACGATCTCCGATGCCTCACCGGTATCCATGCCATCCAGCATTTTCTGCATCGAAGGATTGAGATTCCAGCTGGCGACAAAACGGTTGCGCTTTATGTCTGCGCCAACTTCTTTGCCCACCTTTCGTGCATCGCCACACGACTTGATGGTTTCGGTCTTGGCCGCGAAGTCTCTTTGAGAAACAGAGTCACCATCAACAGACAATTGCATCAAATAGTAGCTCGGCTGGTGTGACCCTCTCGCAACCTGGGCAGAGAGGCTTGCCGGGACTACCAGCGCACTGACCAACGTCGCTGCGATGAAACGTTTGCCGAAATTCCGAGTAACCACCATTGCTTGCTCCTCTTTTCGATGGCGCAAACATTCTGTGAATTGTCTTGAATGGCCGGTTAACCCGCTGTGGCGGCCCTACCCTACAAAGGCGCGCTCAATCACGAATTGACCGGGCTTGTTGTTGGCGCCCTCTTCGAACCCGCGCTGTTCCAGATCAGCAGCGTGGTCCTTGATCATGGCCATGCTGCCGCACAGCATCACGCGGTCTTCATCCGGTACGAAACGCTGCGGGCCTTTGCTCTGTTCGAACAGTCGACCATCATCGATCAGAGTTTGAATACGACCCTGCGTACGGAAGCTTTCGCGTGTCACCGTCGGGACATAAATAAAGCGTTCGCGATCTTCATCTTCCAGCAGCGGATCGCCTTCGAGCTTGCTTTCGAGCAATTCGCGATAGGCCAGATCGGCGACATGCCGGACCGAATGCACGACGATAATCTCGTCAAACATCGCGTAAACCTCCGGATCACGAGCGAGGCTCATGAACGGAGCGAGGCCGGTGCCGGTCGACAGCATGAACAGACGTTTGCCCGGCAGCAGGGCATCCGTGACCAGAGTGCCGGTCGGCTTCTTGCCCAGATAGATCGGATCGCCAACCTTGATGTGCTGAAGCCGAGACGTCAGCGGGCCATCCTGCACCTTGATAGAGAGGAATTCGAGTTCCTCGTCATAGCTGGGAGACGCCACAGAATAAGCGCGAAGCAGCGGTTTGCCGTTTTCCTGCGGCAGGCCGATCATCACGAATTCACCCGATCGGAACCGGAACGATGCCGGTCGCGTCATCTTCAGCGTGAACAATTCCTCGTTCCAGTGATGGACATAAGTGATCGTTTCAACGGAGAGAGCGCCGCTTTCCTGAAACTGTTCGCGATCAATAATGGGCTGGTTCACGGCAAAGCCTTCGGGTTGGAATCATACGCGCGGGTTTGCGCGATCGACGGCGCAAATGGCCTCTGAAGCGCGGCGCATCAAGGTAGTTTAGTGATAAGCGCTGAAAGCCCGCCTTGGCTCACCGGGTGAGAAAAAGCAGACATTCGAGCAATCAGTTCCAGCCGGCGCGGTCGAAAATCTGCACCGCCTGAGCCTGATTCTGACCGATCTCCGCAGCGTTGAGCGTATCGGGTTTGAACGTACCCAGCTGCTCGACCGCCGAATTGGCCTGCAGTCCGTCAACAGCCGGATATTCGTTGTTGCCATCCGCAAAATAGCGCTGCGCGCTTTCAGAAGTGAGATATTCGAGGAAACGGATCGCATTTTCGCGGTTTGGCGAAGTCTTCACTACGCCTGCGCCGCTCACATTGATGTGCGTGCCGTTGCCGTCTTGATCAGGGAAGATCACGCCAAGCGCATCGAAGATTGCCTTCTGCTCGTCATCACCGCCTGCGAACCGGGCAAGATAATAGGAATTGACCACTGCAATCCGGCATTCGCCAGATGCGACCGCTTCAATTTGTGCGGTATCATTGCCTTGCGGATCCCGCGCAAAATTGGCGACCACGCCGCTGGCCCATGCCTCAGCAGCCTCGGCTCCCTGATGCGCAATGATGCTGGAGAGCAGTGAGATATTGTAGATGTTGGATGAAGAACGAATGCAGATGTCGCCGCGGTAAGCCGGATCGGCAAGGTCCGCATAATTCTCAAGCCCGGCGGGTTCGCCTGCCGCCATGTTGTAGATGATCACCCGTGCACGGGTAGAAAGACCAAACCAAAGCCCTTCAGGATGGCGCAGATAGATCGGCAAACGCTCGGCCAGCACTTCGGATTCTACCGATGAAAGCACGCCTGCCTCCTCGGCCCGCCACAACCGGCCTGCATCGACGGTGATTAGCAAATCAGCTGGCGAGAATTCGCCTTCGCTTTCAATCCGTTCAATCAGCGCATCGGCATCCGCTTCGATGCGGTTGACGGTGATCCCCGTTTGCTTTGTGAAATCCTCGTACAGCGCAAGATCGGTGTCGTAATGGCGCGATGAATACAGATTGACCTCACCAGCATCACCGGGAGCTTCATCACCGCCAGCACACCCTGAAACAACCAGCGCGAGCGCTGCTGCGAGAATTCCGTATTTCATGAAAAGCCTTTCCATTCCTAATTGCGAATGATTTGCAATATAATCTGAAAATGCGCAAGCGTTATTGTGCGGCGAAAGCGCGAACACTGCCAGCCGAAGCGCTCAATCGGTAGCGCTCCTCTATCGCAATTGGCTTCTCCGTGATGACTATTATCTCACCATCATCTGCATTGGCGAGCACCACTCGCGTTGTCCCGCCAAGAGGATGCACATCACTCACACGGAGCCCTTTACCGTCTGGCACCAGCTCGATTTCCTCGGCATGCAGCAACATGTCGAGTTTCCCGCTAGCCGGCACCTCACCTTGAAGACATTCCATGCCAAGCGATCCAAAATCCGTCTCGATCCGGCCATCTTGGACCGTGGCCGAGACCACCTGTGCGCCTCGGAAAATCTCCCCTACCGATGCCGCAGCCGGATGATCGTACAGCTCTTGCGGTGTGCCGAACTGAACGATGCGCCCGGCTTCCATCACTGCAATGCGATCCCCGATATCCAGCGCTTCTTCTGGATCATGGGTGACCAGAACCACCGTCGCGCCGCGCTCCCGCAGCAAACGGCGGCAATCGCGGCGCAAACGCCGACGCAGCACGATGTCTACGCTCGCGAACGGTTCATCCATCAGCAGGACCCGCGGGTCCGGCGCCATTGCCCGGGCAAGCGCCGCGCGCTGCTGCTGTCCACCGGAGAGTTCGTGCGGGTATCGCTGGCCAAGGCCACCCAGACCGACCTGCTCCAGCCATCCTTCAACCGCGCTTCCACGCGGCAATCCGAACTCGACATTCTGCGCGATGGTCATATGCGGAAACAATGCGCCATCCTGAAACACCAGCCCCACCGGCCGCGCTTCCGGCGGCGGATTGGTGCCGCTGTCTGCCAGCACTGCATCCCCGATCAAAACGCTTCCCTGCTGGACCGGCAACAGGCCAGCTGCGAGGTTGAGCAAGGTTGACTTCCCGCAACCGGACGCGCCAAGCAGGCAGGTGATCTCACCTTGCGGCGCGGTGAAATTGATTTCCTCAAGCGCGCGCACCTGACCGTAAGCATGGGCAATATGGCGAAATTCGAGGCTCAAATCTGTGTCCCGGTCGATGGTGGACGACCTGTGAGGTCGCGCTTGTGGTGAGCCGCCTTAGGCAATTGGACGGTCCCGGCGCAAGCGTGCACGCTTCTGGCCCTAGTCAAGGCGGCCGGCTGAGCATTGACGGGTGGACAATCGGCGCACTTGCGATCGCGAGTTTTGCAGCGCTGCCGATCCTTGCCATACTTGTCGCCGCTCCGATGGGCGGGTTGGAGGCTCTGACTCATCTCGCCAAGACTGTCTTAGGCAGATACGTAGCCAACACGCTCTCGCTGATGGCAATTGCGGGCGCAATTGCGACAATTGTCGGGGTCGGCTGCGCCTGGCTGGTTAGCGCGGCAGAATTTCCCGGACGCCGTTTCGCAAGCTGGGCGCTGGCGCTGCCTTTGGCTGTTCCCGCCTATATCGCGGCGTATATTTATGCTGACCTGCTGGACTTTTCAGGCCCTGTTCAAAGCGGACTGCGCGGCCTGACCGGTTGGAGTGTTGGCGAGTACTGGTTTCCCACGATCCGTTCTCTTCCCGGCGGCGCGTTTGTTCTTGGCATTGTGCTGTATCCCTATGTCTACATGCTCGCTCGCGCCGCATTCGCGTTTCAAAGCCCGCGCCAGTTCCGCGCAGCACGATCACTGGGAGCGACACCCTTTCGGGCTTTCTGGCATGTCGCCCTTCCGGCAGCCCGTCCTGCCATTGCTGGCGGCCTGGCTCTGGTCCTGATGGAAGTGCTGGCCGATTTTGGCGTCGCGCAATACTTTGCCATCCCGACATTCAGCACCGGCATATTCCGCAGCTGGCTGGCGATGGGAGACAAGCAAGCGGCGCTGAAACTGGCCGCTATGATGCTGGTGTTCGTCATCGCGCTCATCGCCTTTGAAGGAGCGACGCGGCGCGGGCGAAGTGACAGCCGGGATGGCCTGGCCCAGCGCGATGAAGGTCCGCTGATCCATCTCTCCGCTGGCGGGAAAGCCTGCGCTGCAATCGCCTGCGCCTTCCCGATTCTGCTTGGCTTTGGTATTCCCGCATTGCACTTGGGCGCGCTCGCTTTCGACGACGCAGCTCTAGCGGCGGCGGGCGATTTGTGGACCTATCTCAGCGGAAGCTTGTGGCTGGGTCTCGCGACAGGGCTGGTCTGTGTCTTCGCGGCGATAGTGCTCGCCTTTGCCAAAACACGATCCGACAGCCCGATTGCCAATGCAGCGATCCGTTTCTCAACCCTCGGCTATGCCTTGCCGGGCGCATTGCTGGCGGTCGGGCTGCTTGCGCCGCTGGGCTTTATCGATGTGAGCCTGACTCGCGCCGCGCGCGATAGCGTGGGCTATTCAGGCGGACTGCTGCTCACGGGGACAAGCCTGATCCTGATCTACGCGCTTTCGGTCCGTTTCCTTACGGTGGCCTACAATTCGGTCGATGGCGGGATGACCAAGATTCCTGCGTCTCTCGATTCGGCGGCACGGTCCCTGGGCGCTGGGCCAGGCCGTGTGCTGACCCGGATATACGCACCCCTTTTGCGCCCCAGCCTGCTGGCTGCGATGGCCCTGGTGTTTATCGATACGGTGCGCGAACTGCCTGCGACTTTGATCCTGAGGCCGTTCAACCTCGAAACCCTGGCCACCCGAACCTATCGCCTCGCCAGCGATGAACGCTTGGTCGAAGCGTCAATCCCGGCGCTGATCCTGCTGGCCGCGGGGCTTCTGCCGGTGATCCTGCTCGCTCGAGCCAGCCGCAGGTGAACCATCCCGACCTGACACAAACTGTCAGGCTAGATTGTCACTAGGCCTTGTCCAACCAAGCGCGCTCGTTCACAAGGCTCTGGAAATGGCACGCTTTCCTTTCTCCGCTATCGTCGGTCAGGACGAAATGAAGCAGGCGCTGTTGATCGCCGCAGTCGATCCAAGTGTCGGCGGGGTCATGGTGTTTGGCGATCGCGGGACCGGAAAGTCCACCGCCGCAAGGGCGCTGGCCGGTCTGTTGCCGCCGATTTCTGCAATCAAGGATTGCCCTTACGGTTGCTCGAAAGAGGATCAGGCAAGCTATCCCGATGTGTGCGGGACTGGCCCGATCCGCAAACGGCCCGTCCCTTTCATCGATTTGCCACTGGGCGCGACCGAAGATCGCGTAATCGGTTCGCTCGATCTGGAACGCGCTTTGCGGTCTGGCGAAAAGGCGTTCGAACCCGGTTTGCTTGCAAAAGCCAATCGCGGCTTCCTGTATATCGATGAGATCAACCTGCTCGAAGATCATCTGGTCGACCTATTGCTGGATGTCGCGGCTTCCGGTGAAAATGTGGTCGAGCGCGAAGGGTTGTCGGTTCGCCACCCTGCACGCTTCGTTCTGATTGGCAGCGGCAACCCGGAAGAGGGCGAACTACGCCCACAATTGCTCGATCGTTTCGGTTTGTCTGTCGAAGTGCGAACCCCGGCAGATATCGAGACTCGCGTGGAAATCATGCGGCTTGTCGCGGCGAATGAACGCGATCCGGATGGCTTCGCTGCCGAATGGGCAGAAGCCGA
>JBCBHD010000093.1:0-10404 GCA_038526115.1 Pseudomonadota bacterium
GAAGCCAATCTATCGCGCGACAATATCACAGAACGTGGCAACACAAATGGCGTGGTCGTGCTGCTGTACAGCGTCGGAATTCCACTTTCGCTGATATTCCTGATCGGGCTGGCGTTCCAGCGAATGTTCAGGCCGCGCTTTCTGTTCGCCGGGCTGATCGTGCTGTCGTTGATGGCAGAATCGTTGTTCTTCACTCCGATCGTCTTGATGGTCGCATTCAGTGGCCTCCTGATTCGGCCGAAGCGCGTGACAAACTTGCTGGGTGGCCGGCGTCGCGCACGACCCATTCAACCTCAGCGCGCCTGAGCTGTTGGAGCAAACCCATGTCGCGCATCCTGTTTATCGGTATCGACTACTTCGCCTATGCGAAAGAGATCTGCGCCGCGTTGAAACGGCTTGGCCATCAGGTTGATTACCACCCAATCGAAGATGCTGGATTTGCGAGCAAGACCGCAAAGAAATTCGCCAGCGGCGCCTATGCCAAGCGGTTGGCAGCCTATCATGATCAAGTGATCGAACAGAGCGCTGGAAAGGGATACGATACGATCCTGTTTATCCAGTGCCATCACATGCAGGATTCCGCGCTTGAGCGGCTGCGCGAGCTGCACCCTAAGGCACACTTCGTGCTTTACAACTGGGACTCGCTGACCACGCATGATTACCGCCCCTGGCTGAAGCATTTCGATCACGCAGCCACCTTTGATCCCGCCGACGCCCAAGAGCTGGGGATCGGTTATCTGCCACTCTTCGCGATCCCACGATTCTTCGAAATCGATCATCAGCGCCCCAAAGCACAGGATCTGTATTTCGTTGGCGCCATTGGCACCTTGCATCGGTTTACAGCGCTGGAGCGTCTTCATGCTTTTTGCGATGCCAATGGTTTGACCACCCGGTTCCATCTCAAGTGCTCTCCGGTGATGCAGCTGACATTGCTGAAAGAACGCAAGACGCTGCCGGGCGTCACGGGAAAGAGCCTCAGCTTCGATGGTATCGTGAACATGCTCGAAGCGTCACGAGGGACATTCGATTTCGCCAATCACAAACAGTCTGGCTACACGATGCGACTGATCGAGAACATGTGCGCGGGCCGCAAGATCGTAACCGAGAACCCGCGCATCCTCGATGAGCCATTCTATCGCGACGACCGCTTCTTGCTTGTTGATGGTCATGATTTCTCAAAAGTGCCGGAATTTCTCGCCCGGCCGATCACATCGGAGCTGGACGTTCAGGCTTTCAGTATCGACAGCTGGGCCAAACAACTGGTCGAACAAGAGAGAGTGCCAGCCGCATGAGCGAAGAGACCAAAGGACTGCGGCAAAGTATCGCCAAGCGCGTGCAGTGGCTGCGCTGGTACCGCTACAAACTAAGCGGCTACGACATTCATCCAAGCTGCGAGATTGAGCGGGGACTCAACCTTGACCGCTATTTCCCGCAAGGCATTCACGTTGGTGCGCATACGATCCTGACCAGCCGCGTAACGATCCTCAGCCACAAGCTTGTCCCGCGCAAAAGCCTGGGCCGGTATGATGGCGAAAAATGCCACACCTATATTGGCGAATGGTGCGTGATCGGGATCGGGGCCGTCATCATGGGCGGGGTCACGATCGGAGACGAATGTGTGATCGGATCAGGCGCTGTCATCACCAAGGATGTGCCATCCGGCACGATTATGGCGGGGAATCCGGCGCGCGTGGTCCGCGAAGGAATCGAGATGGAAGGCATCCATCTGTAAATTGTTCGCAAGTGCAGCAATCCAAGCGTTGTAACATTCGCCCCCCAAGTGTAGGGCGCGCCCGGATCACAAAATAACAACTGGGCCTCTCATTATGAGCGCAAAGAAAAAGATCCTTCAGGCTGCCAATAAAGTGCTCGCTCCGACCGGAGCGCAACTCTATCGCGCCGGGATCGATATGGAATACGCGCTCGGCTGGCTGGCCGAGCGGGATCATGGCATTGCCAGCATATTCGACCTTGGCGCTGCACGTGGTGACTGGAGCCGCATGGCGCTGGGCATGTTCCCGAAAGCCCGCATCGTTGGCGTTGATCCGCTGAGTGAGCGCCTGCCCTTTTTGGAGCAGTTGAAAAGCGAGAACGATCGGTTCGATTTCGTCTCTGCAGTGGCTGGCGAAGATGACGGCGGCACGGTCGAATTGGCCGTTACTGACGATCTCGATGGCTCAAGCGTCCATGGCAGCGAAGGCGAGACCCGAAGAGTGCCGGTCCATTCCGTCGATGCTATTGCCGAAATGAAAGGCTTAAAAGGCCCCTACTTCCTCAAATTCGACACGCACGGTTTTGAAATGCCAATCTTGCGCAGCGCCGAAAAAGTGCTCGCCGAAACGCGCTATGTCGTGATGGAAGCTTACAATTTTCGCCACACGCCCGAAACTCTGCTCTTCCATGAAATGATCGCATTCATGGCAACCAAGGGCTTCCGCGTGACTCACCTCGTCGATGTGCTTAATCGCCCAAGTGACGGAGCGCTGTGGCAGATCGACTTGATGTTTGCCCGCGAAGACGATCCCGTTTTTGCCAGCGACAGTTTCAAAGGCTAAGCGCCCTCAATCTCAGAAAGTTCGGATAAAGCTTCTCATGACCACTGGTAAGAAAGCGCTCATCACCGGCGTAACCGGCCAAGACGGCGCCTATCTGTCACGCCTTTTGCTAGACAAAGGCTACGAAGTGCACGGCGTGAAGCGCCGCTCGTCCTCGTTCAACACAGGCAGAATTGAAGACATCTATCAAGATCCGCACACTGATAATCAGCGCTTCGTGCTGCACTACGGTGATCTCACAGACAGCACCAACCTGATCCGGATCATGCAGGAAGTGCAGCCGGATGAGGTGTACAACCTCGCCGCGCAGAGCCATGTGGCCGTGAGTTTCGAAACGCCTGAATACACTGCCAACTCGGATGCCATCGGCACATTGCGCTTGCTGGAAGCAATTCGCATCCTTGGCCTTGAGAAGACCACGAAATTTTATCAGGCCTCCACCTCCGAGCTCTATGGCTTGGTGCAGGAAGTGCCGCAGAGCGAGACAACCCCGTTTTACCCGCGCAGCCCCTATGCTGCGGCCAAGCTTTACGCGTACTGGATCACGGTCAATTACCGCGAAGCCTATGGCATGCATGCCTCGAACGGGATTCTGTTCAACCACGAAAGCCCACTGCGCGGCGAGACCTTTGTGACCCGCAAAATCACCCGCGCTGCCGCGGCGATTGCGCTCGGCAAGCAGGAGAAGCTCTATCTCGGCAATCTCGACGCAAAGCGCGATTGGGGCCACGCCCGCGAGTATGTGCGCGGTATGTGGCTGATGATGCAGCAAGACGCGCCGGATGATTATGTGCTCGCAACCGGCGAAACGACTGAAGTACGCGAATTTGTTCGCTGGGCCTTCGAAGACGCAGGCATCCCGGTCGAGTTTAAAGGCGAAGGCGTCGAGGAAAAAGGCTATTCAACGCTGGACGGGCGCTGCCTGATCGAAGTCGATCCGGCCTATTTCCGCCCAACCGAGGTGGAATTGCTGCTTGGCGATCCGACAAAGGCCAAGGAAAAGCTCGGCTGGGTTCATGAAACCGGGCCTCGCGATCTGGCGCGGGAAATGGTCGAAGCCGACTTGGAAGTTATGAAAGCCATCGACCCCACCAACGGGGACGCATAAGCCAATGGCAATCGGCGAAACATATAACCTGGCGGGAAAGCGCGTCTTCGTCGCCGGGCATCGCGGCATGGCGGGCTCTGCCATCGCTCGGCGGCTCGCGAGCGAAGATTGCGAGGTTCTCACGGCAACCCGGCAAGATGTCGATCTGATGGATCAGGCCGCAACGCGTGCTTGGTTCGCAAGGGAAAAGCCCGATGCCGTTTTTGTCGCCGCAGCCAAGGTTGGCGGGATCCTGGCTAACGACTCCTATCCTGCAGATTTCCTCTACGATAACCTGATGATCGAGGCGAACGTCATCGAAGCCTCACATCGCCATGATGTAGAGAAACTGCTGTTCCTCGGTTCTTCCTGCATCTACCCGAAGTTTGCAGCTCAGCCGATGAACGAAGACGAGCTGCTGACCGGCGAGCTTGAGCCAACCAACGAATGGTACGCGATTGCCAAGATTGCCGGGATCAAGCTGGGTCAGGCTTACCGCAAACAGCATGGGCGTGATTACATCTCTGCCATGCCGACCAATCTTTATGGTCCGGGCGACAATTTCAGCCTTACATCCAGCCATGTTCTACCGGCGCTGATCCGCAAGGCGCATGAAGCCAAGCTGGCGGGTGCGGAAAGCATGGAATTGTGGGGGACTGGCTCAGCCAAGCGCGAATTCCTGCATGTCGATGATCTCGCCGATGCCTGTGTGTTCCTGCTCAAGGAATATTCCGATCATGGCCACGTGAATGTCGGCTGCGGCGAAGATATCTCCATTCTCGATCTGGTTAAGCTGGTGAACCGCATCGTCGGCTTCGAAGGCGAGATCGTGCATGATCTCTCCAAGCCCGATGGCACCCCTCGCAAACTGCTCGACACCGGAAAGCTTACTGAAATTGGCTGGACACCATCGATCCCGCTTGAGCAGGGTATTGCCGAAACCTATGATTGGTTCCGTACCGAGCTTGAAGCAGGCGCGATGCGCGAAGTGGGTTGACCAAATGGGCAAGGCGACACCGGAACACCGGGTCATGGTCGATGGTTTTCCCATCGATGTAGACGATCACGAAGATGTGCTGGCGGCGATGGATCGCGCCATTCAGGAGCGCTCCACCGGCCACTACATCTCGATCACCAACACTGAGAGCATCTATCACGCACGCCGCATTCCCTCGCATGGCGAGTATGTGCGCGGCGCGGATTTCTCGCTTTGTGACGGAGTAGGCGTGATCATCGCAGCCAAGGCAGCGGGTGATGACGTGACCCGATACAATGGCCCGATCCTGCAACTCGACGCTTCACGCTATGGAGCATCGCGGGGCTGGCGGCACTATTATCTCGGGGGAGCGGATGGCTCAGCGGCAGAGATGGGCCGACGATTGCAGGAGCAGTTCCCTGGCATGATTGTCGCCGGGATATACGAACCGCCTTTCCGCCCACTCACTACCGAAGAACGCACCGAAGTGATCGCCGACATTAAGCGAACAAAGGCAGATATCGTCTGGGTTGGCTTAGGCCTGATCAAACAGGAAGCGATGGTCGCTGATCTGCTTGAAGAAGCGGATGTGCCATGGATGAGCGGCGTCGGTGGGGCGTTCGATTACCATTCCGGCCGTATCCCGTGGTCTCCATGGATTGTCCGCAAAACCGGCATGGAATGGCTTTTCCGTCTCATCGTGCAGCCCAAAGCCCGGGCCAAAAGACTATATTGGTCGTTTGCCTGGATGTTTGGAGCGATGGGCCGTGGTTTTGTCAGTCGGCTCAGCGGCGGCCAAAAACGGCTAGGCTCATGAGCAAGACCATCGCTTTGACTTGCCCTCCGCAGGCGTTAGAGAGCGCCCCAGAGTCGCATCTGCGGGCCAATGCACGCTCGGCACACTTTCATTCATCCGGATCAGGTTCATGACCACACCGCTCAAACTCGGCATTATCGGCGCCGGGCGTATGGGGATTACCCACTTCTCCATTGCTAACGCGCTAGACGGCGTGAGCGTCACGTCAGTCGCCGATCCTTCCAAATTGATCACCACAATGCTTGGCAAATACGCCAAGGTCGGGACCTACAAAGACTACAAAGGGCTGTTGAAAGGTGAAGAACTGGACGGTGTGCTCGTGTGCACCCCTCCGGCTTTTAATCCCGAAATCCTCGATGCGGTTCTTGAGCGCCGCCTGCATGTCTTTTGCGAAAAGCCCTTTGTCCTCAATGCTGCCGATGGTGCGCGTTTTGCTGGAGCCTATGATCAGGCAGGCCTCGTCAATCAGGTTGGCTATGTGAACCGCTGGAACGACATGTTCACCCACACCAAACGACTGGTGGAAGATGGCTTGATCGGCGCGCCTTTGCGGTTCCGCTCCGAAATGTTTTCGCCAACCATAATTCGCGATGTCGGCGATGCCGGATGGCGCGCGAGCCATGCCAATGGCGGCGGCGCGGTGTTCGAAATGGCGAGCCACGCGATTGATCTGATCGCCTATTTCTTTGGCGCGCCGGACCGGGTCGGCGGAACCAACCTGTCAAAGGTCTATTCCAAGCAGGTTGAAGACATAGTCAGCACATCGTTGTTCTACGACAACGGGCTAGCGGGCACGATGTACGTCAACTGGTCGGACGCGAGCTTCCGCAAGCCGACTAACAAGTTCGAGGTCTTTGGAAGCGAAGGCAAATTGCAGGTCGACCAGCATGGCGCGAAGATCCACCTGAAAGAAGCCAACGAAAAGCACGGCCTGAAAGAAGGCTGGAACCAGCTCTACATCACCGATGTGCACTCCAGCGTGCCGTTCTATGTCCGTGGAATCGAATACACCGCGCAGCTGGCGGACTTCGTCGCGTCGATCCGCGAAGGAAAAGCAGTGCGCTGTACGTTTGCCGATGCAGCGGCAAACCTGCGCGTAATCGAGCAGCTGTTCGCTGACGATGCGGCCATTCGCCGCGATGCGGGAGCAGCGGCATGAAGGCTTACGATCAGCCCATCGACCGGATCATCTTCGGCGATAACCAGTTCTTCGGCATCAACCACATGAGCCAAGACAAAGCGCAGGAACGCGCTGAACGGTTCGCGAAGCTCGAGAATGTCATGGCGGTCTATGATCATGCCATTGATGCTGGAATCGATGCGATCATGCTCAACAGCAATGACCGAGCAAAGGGCATTTGCGACGCGTTTCGCGCCAATCCCGCCAAATACGGCCACCTCAAATGGTACCCCTCGATTCCCTATCCGCACAAATACGCGGCCATGGTCAATGACAAGGGAATGGTCGGCGCAGTTCAGGAAATCCTGTTCGCACAAGGGACCAAAAGCGCACTCGGTAAGATGGTGCGCGGCGCGACAGCCCTCGCCACGCTCGATCCGTTCAAGCTGATGAAGATGCTGATCGACGAGGAAATGGCGATCTATGACGGGCTGGATGTCCGCACCGTGTTTCTTCAGAATATCATCGTCGACCTGATGCTCGGTTACGATGTGCCGGACCCGTTCGTCGCCTATTGTGAGTATATCCGTGAACGCTTCGGCGCGTGGCCAGGTCTTATCACGCAAAACCTCCCGTTCCTGCGCGCAAAGCTTGAGGAATGGGGCATCGAAGGCGTGGTGATCTGCGCGTCGGTCAACAAGATTGGCTACCTGATGTCACCCGGCGTCGCGGAATACGAAGCGCTGCTCGCAACCAATGACGGATCGAAATATCCGGTCATGGCTATGTCGACGCTGGCTTCGGGCGCGGTGCCAGCCCCCGAAGCCTATGACTACATCAACCGGCTCAATATCCAGTCGGTCGTGTTCGGCGCCTCTTCGCCCGGCAATATCAAGCAGACCGTTTCGCTGATCGAACCGGCGGCGAAGGAAGCGGCTGAATGAACGTTTTGATTACCGGAGGTGCAGGCTTCATCGGCTCGCGGCTGGCGCTTCGGCTTGTTGGCGAAGGGCATGGTGTCACCGTGCTCGATAACTTCCTGCCGCAAGTTCATGGCGACACCCCGGAAGATAGCGAGACATACAAACTGCTCAGCCAGAACACGAATTTAGTGCGTGGCGAGATCAATGATCGTCAGGCACTTGAGCAGCTGATCCCGAACCACGATGCGATTGTTCACTTGGCCGCTGAAACTGGCACCGGTCAATCGATGTATCAGATCGAGCGCTATAACTCGGTCAATATAGGCGGTACGTCGCTGCTGCTCGATATTCTCGCCAACCAGGAACATAGCGTAAAGCGCGTCGTCGTTGCGTCCTCGCGCTCAATTTACGGCGAAGGCCGCTACCGGGCGCCTGACGGCACCTACGTCTATCCTACCGAACGGTCGGGGGACGACATGGAAGCGGGCGACTTCACTGTGAAGTATCCTGGTGTTGCCGGTGAGCTGGAACTTGTCGGCACTGATGAAGACAGCAAGCTTCACCCTAGCTCGGTTTACGGCATCACCAAGCAGGTGCAGGAACAGTTGGTGATGACTGTTTGCCCTTCAATCGGCATCGAAGGTGTGGCGCTGCGGTATCAGAACGTATTCGGCCCCGGTCAGTCGCTGTCAAACCCCTACACCGGTATCCTGTCGATCTTCTCGAACCTGATCATGCAAGGCAAAGGGATCAACATCTTCGAAGATGGCGAGGAAAGCCGGGATTTCGTTTTTGTTGAAGATGTGGTCAGCGCGACGGCGCTGGCTCTCACGCATCCTGCAGCCGGCAATGAGGTGTTTAACGTCGGCACCGGCGTTCCGGTGAGCGTGATGACGGTCGCGGAAACGCTGGCTCGCCTGTTTGGTGCCAATGTTCCGATTGAAGTGACGGGCAATTTCCGTCTTGGCGATATCCGGCACAACTATGCTGACATGTCCAAGATCCAGTCCACTTTGGGCTTCGAATGCGCGTATGATTTCGAGCGCGGAATTGCCGAACTTGTGGAATGGGCCAAGGCGTCAGGCCCTCAGGCCAGCGCATACGAAGCGAGCCTTGAAGAAATGCGCAGCAAAGGGCTTCTGAAGTAGTCTGATGGCTCGGTCGCGCACATCCCCTTTGGCCTATGCTCGCACGCATGTCCCGTTTCTCACCTTGCTGGTGTTGATGGCGAGCTTGCTCTTGATGGGCGGAGGGTCACGGGACGACATTACCTCGCTCATCTTCCTGCGGCCTGTTGCTGTTTTGTGTCTCGGTATTGGCCTTTACACCCTTACCAAAAAGCAGTGGCGCGATTTCAGAATGCCACTGGGTTTCATGGTTGCAATCATCGGATTGATCCTATTGCACCTGATCCCGCTCCCGCCCTTTGTATGGCAGAGCCTGCCAGGACGCGAATTGGCGATTGCAGCAGGAGAAGCCGCAGGCGGACTGCAACCCTGGCGCGAACTTAGCTTGGTGCCGTATCGTGGTTGGAACGCATTCTACGCCATGCTCGTTCCAGCCGCAGCCATGGTCTTGGCAGTGCAGGTCGACCGCGAGGACCATCGGAAACTGGTCTATGTCGTGATTGGCATGGCAGTCGCCAGCGCATTGTGGGGAATGATCCAGGCAATCGGTGGGTTCAGCCCGGCACTGTATTTCTACGATGTGACCAACACAGGATCGCTCACCGGATTCTTCGCCAACCGCAACCACATGGCCGCATTGCAGGTGTGCTCTCTGCCTCTACTTACTCTGCTTGCCTCACGCGCCAAAGGGCCGCGTATCCGTGTTACACAAACAGCGTGCGCGACCATTGGCTTGCTCGCCGTGATGATCGCAACGGCGACAGGATCACGAGCCGGTATTGCCTTGTCGCTTGTCGCATTGGCAGCAAGCTGGCTGATATGGCGTGCGCGCCCGTCCAAGCCGGAGACGCGGCGCCGCCGTGAAAAACGCCAGCTCTGGGTTCCTTACGCATTTGGTGCCTTTGGCGTGGCACTGCTGGCGGGTTTCGCCGCCCTTTTGACTCAAACACAGAGCTTCACCCGTATTTCCGGCTCCAGCCCGGTTGAGGAATTCCGCTTTGTTGTCTGGGAAACCATGATTGAATTCCTGCCGCAATACCTGCCGTTCGGATCCGGCGTAGGCTCGTTCGTAGAGATCTTCCAGATACACGAGCCCAGCGAGATGCTCGGTACAAGTTATTGGAACCACGCGCATAATGACTGGCTCGAATGGACTCTGGAAGGCGGCATCCCTGCTGTCTTGCTGATCGCGGCCGCATTGTTCGCCTATGCTCGCAAGGCAATTCAGCTCATCGGCCGCAGCGAAACCGGTCGGCTGGAAGTCCAGCTGGGACTAGCCGGCGCTGTGATTCTTTTTGTCCTTGGACTTTGGAGCGCGGTCGATTACCCCTTGCGCGTCCCTGCCTTGGCCTCATTGGCTGCCTTGGCATCGGTCTGGATGGCTTTCCCTCGCTCCAGTCAAGCGCTAAGCCACCCGGACGAAGTCGGGTTTGACCAAAGCGCCGGAAAACCTGTGTTTATGGCCAGCAAAGCGTCTTTCGAGACGCGGCCAATGAAAGAAATTGAAGGATCGCGGTGAGGATGACGGCAAAACGCAATACGGCAATCCTGACGCTCGGAGCGCTCGCACTTTCAGCTTGCGCCACGGCGCCTGAACCTCTTGGCGGCGCGCCAGGCCTGCAAGTGATCGAAGGCGGTTTGCCACCTCCCACAGCGGGCGATCTTTATGCCAGCGCGGAATTTGGCGGAATTCGCCCGTTCGATACACTCACTATCGATGTGTTCGGCATTCCGGAACTGAGCAACCGTCGGGTTCGGGTGGATGCCAATGGTGAAATCGGCTTCCCGCTGATCGGAAA
>JBCBHD010000094.1:0-10393 GCA_038526115.1 Pseudomonadota bacterium
AGTCCGCCGCCGCGCGCTCATGCTTCGGGCGTCCAGCATCGAGGCGACGACGGGCTCTTCGAAATACTCCCGCGACATCAACAGCCACAGATCCACGCCCTGTTCGCGCATAATGGCCGGGATGATCGTCTCAAGCCGCTCGGAAAGGATCCGGTCGATAATTTCGGCGCGGTCCCGCATGGATAGAATCGACGGCATCTCTGGTGCGGTCTGCTCGTCATCGCTCATGGCGACCAATGGCGCAGAGTTTTGGGCTTTTGAAACCGACAATGGCACATTCGCGAAAAACAAAGCTGCAACAGTAAAGATCAACGTTTTCATCGGCATCCCGTTCCGTCCAACGTCTGACAGATAAGAGGCAAGCGCAGCCTACTGTCAAATCGCATTCCTACGCTGGTCAATGCCTTTCAAACTCGCTATTTAAGTTGCAAATAGCAATTTAAATGGAGGGGAAACATGAGCCTGAATGAGCCGCTGACACTGCCGTGCGGAGCCGTTCTGCCCAATCGCATTGCCAAGGCTGCGATGACCGAAGGGCTGGCAACACCCGATGGTCGCCCTACCCCTGAACTTGATCGCCTGTACGGCATCTGGTCCGATGGCGGCGCTGGAATGCTGCTCACCGGCAATATCATCATCGACAAGGATCATCTCGAACGCCCCGGTAATGTCGTGATCGATCGCGAGCCTGATGCCGATATAGCGGCGCGGCTTAAGCGTTGGGCCGAAGCGGGAACGCGAAATGGCAATCACTTGTGGGCGCAGATCAGCCATGGCGGGCGGCAGACACAGAAACTGGTCAATCCGAACCCCAAATCTTCATCCGATGTGACACTGGCCTTGCCCGGAGGACAATTCGGTAAACCGACACCGCTGACCAAAGAGGAAATCTCGGATTTGGTGGAGCGCTGGGCGATTGCGGCCACAGCCTGTCAGGATGCGGGCTTCACCGGCGTGCAGGTACACGCAGCGCACGGATATCTCATATCGCAGTTTCTCAGCCCGCGAGTGAACCTGCGCACAGACGAATATGGCGGTTCGCTTGAGAACCGAGCACGACTTCTGCTCGATGTCGTTGCAGCCATTCGCGAAAGGGTTGGGCCGAAATTCCCAATATCCGTCAAACTGAATAGCGCCGATTTCCAGAAAGGCCGCTTCGCATTTGAAGACAGCCTCACCGTTGTAAAATGGCTTGAGGCCGCGTCGGTCGACCTCATCGAAATATCAGGCGGAACTTATGAGCAGCCCAAACTGATGGGTTTTGAAGGGATGGAAGCCGAGGAAGTGCAGAATGTTGCGCCCTCCACGGCGGCGCGTGAAGCGTATTTCGTCGATTTCGCCAAAGCGATGCAAACCGAAGTCAACGTACCACTGATGGTCACGGGCGGCTTTCGCAGCCGCGCCGCCATGGAACAGGCGCTGGAGATTGGTGCCGCTGATGTCATCGGCTTGGGCCGCCCATTGTGCGTCATGACGGATGCGCCGAAACAGCTGATGGATGGCGCGGAAACACTGCCGCGCTACGAAGACGGGCTTGACCTGATCCCGGCTTGGCTTGGTTTCCTTAAGAAACTGCAGATGATGAAGGCGATCAACGGCTTCGCCGGGATTTACTGGTTCTATCAGCAGATCTGGATGCTCGGGCATGAAGGCCGGGTTGATGATCAGTTCCCGGTGTTCAAGGCATTCCGCATGGTCGATGGTCGTAACAAGTCCATCATGCGCGCACGCACTTAGACAGCACTCCGGCAAAGAAAAGGGGCCGACCACTCGCGTGGCCGGCCCCTTTTCTGTTGGGTCTACTGAAGCGGCTTAGAAGCCGATCCGCACCGTGGCGCGTGCCGAGTGGGCATCGTAGCCACCGCCGAAATCACCCTGATAGCCAAGTCCGATTGAGAACTGATCGCTTACGCTGACATCCATACCAGCGGCCAGCTCGAAACGGTCCTCGCCCGGTGTCGGCAGGTTCGTCGTGAAGGTTGGCAGCTGTGCCGAGCTCAGACGGAACGAACGCGGGCTATCAGCGAAGTCGCGAATGATCGTACCCTGGATGAAGCCATCGACCTTGTCGGAGACTTGTGCACCCAGTTCAAGACCGGCACGGCCTTCGATGAAGACCTCATCACCACGCTCGATAAGGAAACCAAAGCCACCTGCCTCTGTGCCATCGTCAAAACTGATGTCAGCCGCGTTGATGCCAAGAGTTGGTGTCAGAGAGACATTCTCATCCGGCAGCAGATCGTAGCCGACAGTTACGCGCGCGGCGAAGCCATCGAAATCATAGCCTGAGGTGATTGGGCCAAAGAAGCCAGTGCGTGCGCTTTCCACTTCACCGGTGAGGTAAGCCAGTTCCATGTTGAGGAACGAGCGCTCTACCGGCGTCCATGAAGCGTAAGCACCAAGCTTGATGCTCTCAGCGTCCGAAGTTTCCTGAGGGACATTGCCCTGGAAGTCTTCAACCTCGATATCCGCATAGCTGGCGAGAAGGCCGAAGCGAGCCGTTTCACCGACAGCGAAATCGCCGCCAATGGTGATCACGGTCTGATCGGATTCGTACCCGTCCTGCGAAGCGGAGAATTCCTCTTGCTCAGAACCGCGGATAGCGATCTGGCCCCAAACGCCCGAACCTTCAGCCGCAAGGTGACGATCCAGAGCCTGGCTGGCCACGTTGCTGGTTTCGAAGATCTCGCGGGAGACACCGCCGCTTAGCGATGGCAGTGCATCGGCAGCGGCAGTCTGGAATTCAGCTGCACTGCCCAGAGCGTTAAGCGCTGCGAAGTTCGCTGCACTGATCGTTCCGTTGCGGATACCGCCAGCGATCACACCGCCGAAGTTTGCGAAGTTGGCATCGCCTTGACCAGCCAGCGGGTTAACACCCGTGACCTGAACACGCAGCGATCCGACAATCGGAGTGTAGTCAATCAGCAGGTCATCATCGATGATGTTGATCGTCGCACCGTTGTCAGTGAAACCAGCACCATCCTGAAGGACAGTGACGGTCTGACCCAGCAATGCCTCATCAAGCGGTGTCGCGATGTTGATCACGCCAGTGTTCTCAAGTGTGATCGTACCATCATTGGTCAGCGAATCGACGCCAAGGCCGACGTTCACCACACCGTCGATAACCACATCGCCTGATAGCGTGCGGTCACCGCTGATGGTCAGATCGAACAGCGTACCAAGCGTATTGGTTTCGAAGCCCATCAGGTTATCGGCGTCAAGCGTGCCGCCGAGCACGGCGGTATCAGCGCCTGCGCCGCCCAGGATCATCCCGGCAACCGTCGAGTTCGCGCCTTCGAGAACGAAGGTGTCATCGCCGCCGCCCAGATCGACATCGCCGGTCACGGCTGCGCCAGTCCATTGCTGGAACGCGTCAGAGCCGTCGCCCAGCGCCGCTGCCGCGGTGGTGCCGGTGATGGTGCCGAAGTTGACGACCGTGTCGTCACCCGTGCTGCCAGTTACGCCGGTATCACCCGAAACGGTGGCACCGGCCTGGTTGTTCAGGGTCGAACCCGCATTGAAGCGAATGCCGTCGGTTCCACCTGAGACAGTGCCGGTGTTGTTGACGGTCGAAGCGCCAGCCAGGTCGATACCGCGAGCCACGCCTGCTGCGATCGTACCGGAGTTGTCGATTGTCGCTTCACCGGTGAACAAGACAGCCGTTGCATCGGCACCGCCGGTGCTGATTGTGCCATCGTTCGTCAGTGTGCCATTGCCGATCACGATCACTGCGCCAGAATTGTCGCCAGTGGTCGAAACCGTGCCGCCTGCCGAGTTGGTGACAGTTGAACCGTCGCCCACGGCAACACCGACAGCGCTCATGCCCGATGTCGAGATCGTGCCGCTGTTGGTGACAGTCGAACCGGTTCCGAGCAGCAATCCAGCCAGCATGTTGCCATCGGCAGTGATCGTACCGGTGTTCGTTACGGTCGTGCCTGCCGTACCCTGAACAACGGTTGCGCCGTCACCTTCAGTAATGACAGTGCCGTCATTGGTCAGCGTCGAACCTGTCGAGTTGAAACGAACCGCATTGGCGTTGCGCGCTCCGATCGTACCGGTGTTCGAGACTGTGCCCACACCGCCAATATCGATGCCGCGGCCATCCGCAGCGGCAAGGATGCCGCTGTTGGTGACTGTGCCGTCGCCGGTGATGGTGACAGCCGTCGCGCCAGCGCCTGCCGCCGACAGAATGCCGTCATTGGTCAGCGTACCTGCGCCCGCAATAACGGTGTTGAAGCCGCCATCGCCGGTTGTGATGATGTTCGAACCGGCCGCGTTGGTGATTGTGCTTCCATCACCTGCAGCAATGGCAACGCCATTCATGCCCGACGAACGAATGTCGCCGCTGTTGGTGACCGTGCTGTTGGCCCCGACAAGGACACCAGCAGTGTTCATGCCGCTGGTGGTGATCGAACCAGCATTGTCGAGCACAGCATCGTCACCAGCATTGAAGCCGATTTCGCCGTCGCCCGTCGTTACGATCGCGCCATTGCCGGTGATCGTGAAGCCGGTTGTGATGCCGTTGGAAGCGCCAGTGATGAGGTTCACCGTTCCGTTGGCCGTGCCGTCAAGGATCGCGGTGTTGACCACCGTGAAGCCTTGCGAAGAGCTGCCGGTCAGCGTGAACACACCAACAGACATCGGGTTGGTCACTGTGAATGTGGAGAAGTCGAAAGACTGCGAACCGATCCGGATGTCTTCGAAGTTGGTGACGGTGGTGCCGAGCGCCGTGATATCCAGCGTCCGATCCGTCGCATCGGTAATGATGTGCGCATACACGTCGTTACCGGTGCCGCCATCGACGTTTCCGGTTTCGGTCGCGCCATTGGTCTTGATGAATGTGTCATCTTCGGCGCCCAAAGCAACCGCATTGGTCGTGCCGTTGATCGTGCCGAAGTTGAAGACTGTCTGCACACCACCCGGAGCGTTCACAGCGGTGTCGCCGGAAATGGTGCCGGTGTTGGTCAGCGTACCCGCATTCATGCGGATGCCGTCCGTGCCGCCGCTGATGGTACCGCTGTTAGTGATCGTCGAAGCGCCAGCAATATCAACACCGCGAGCCGTGGTCGCTTCGATCGTACCGGTATTCATCAGCGTAGCATCGCCGGTTACGGTGACGCCGGTTGAGTCCGCCAGCAAGGTTGAGATTGTGCCATCATTGGTGATGGTCGCATTGCCGACGCCGACAATCGCACCTGCGTTGGTTCCGATGGTCGAAATTGTGCCGGTGTTGGTGACAGTCGAACCGTCATTCACAACCAGAGCGACGGCACTGTTGCCGCTGGCGGAGATGGTTCCGCTGTTGGTTACGGTCGAATTCACGCCGGTGAAGACCGAAGCGGTGTTCATGCCGGTGGTCGAAATCGAGCCACTGTTGTCGATGGTGGCGACATTCAGAGCGTTGATGCCGAAAGCACCATCGCCATTGGCCGAAATCTGGCCAGCATTGTCGATAGTGGCGGTCGCACCGCTGACACGCACGGCATCGCCGCCCGCAGCGCCGATCACGCCGCTTGCAAGGTTATCGATGGTTGCATCGCCAGCGATGTCGAGGCCGCGACCGTCCTGAGTCGAGATCGTGCCGGAGTTGGTGACAGTCGCGTTACCGGTGATGATTGCACCGTTCGCGCCCGTGCCGCTTGCCTGGATGAGACCGCCAATGTTGAGCAACGTCGCATCGCCGGTGACAACAATCGCGTGCGAAGTTGCACCGGTTGTGGCGATCTGTCCGGTTGGGTTGTTGGTCACGGTCGAGCCGTCTCCAGCAACAACAGCCACAGCGCTGTCACCGCGTGTCAGGATCTCGCCATTGTTCTGAACCAGCGAATTGGTCCCGGTCAGAACCGAAGCCTGATTGTCACCAAAGGTGAAGATATCGCCTGAGCCGGTGTTGATCACCGTGGCATTGTCGCCAGCCTGGACGCCTAAGGCGCCGTCGCCGGTGGTGAAGATGATGCCGCCGTTTGTGACAGTACTGTCGTCACCCACGATCACGCCATCAGCGCCCGCACCAAATGTCTGGATCAGGCCATTGTTCAAGACAGTCGCATCGTCGCCGAGGAAGACACCCGCAACACCATTGCCGACGATGATCGAACCAGTGATCGAGTTAGTGACAGTCACGCCAGTATCGGAACCGAAAGCAGAAACGCTGCCAGTTCCCGTAATCCCGATCACACCCGTGCCGGAGAGCGAAATCTCACCGTTATTGGTGACCACGGAGTTGCTGTTCGACTCAATCCCGCCGAGATTGTCCTGAGTGGATGTGATGATCCCATTGTTGGTGATCGTGCTGCCGTCACCTGTACGGATGATGCCCGAAAGAGGCGTCACTGTGTTGGTGATGAAACCGTTGTTCACGACCGTCGAGGCAGCGCCAACATCAATGGCGCGACCTGTGTTCGAGACGAAATCACCGTCGATCGTCACATTGACACCAACCAGAAGGTTGATCTCGCCCTGAACCTGCGAACCGGCTTGAACCGTCGCGTCGATCGAGTTGAATGGCTCACTCAAGCCATCGGGATCGGTACCCGGAGCACAAATGATCTCAGGCACCGATGGGATAAGCGCGCACTCTTCAATATTGCCAGGCGCAACCGGCGGTGTCGGTGTTGGCACGGCGTTGACCGGCTGAGTTACGACCTGTGCTGATGCTGTCGCGGAAAAGCCCGCCGCCAGCGCCAGAACGGAAGCACCGCCAATGGCGCGAAACTTGGTGGTAGACGAGATGGTCATGAAGAGCCCCTTAGTGGCGTTAATACAAAATCTTTTCAGAGGAAGAGCAATGCGCGACAAATCGCGCGGTTCCCCCCCAGTCGCTCTGGGACGTACCGATACTATACTGCGGCGAAATGAAAAGGGATTTGCGGCGAAATGTTACCGAATATCCCAGCCTAACTGGCTGTTTTGGTAGGAACGTGACCTATCAACCACGCCCTCGATAAGGCGAAACGCCTTGATCCGGTAACCATAATTCTTCAGGAGGCGCTCCCGACTGCCAGAACACATCGATGGGAATGCCTCCGCGCGGATACCAGTATCCCCCGATACGGAGCCATTTGGGCCGCATTTCTTCCGCAAGCCGTTGGCCGATCCCCACAGTTACATCCTCGTGAAAGCCGTTGTGGTTGCGAAAACTGCCCAGAAACAGCTTGAGGCTTTTGGATTCGACGATGGTCTCGTCTGGCGCGTAGTCGATCACGATATGCGCAAAATCGGGCTGGTTGGTGACCGGACAGAGCGAGGTAAACTCCGGTGAGACAAATCTCACCAGATACAGCGCCCCTTGGCGCGGGTTTGGCACGTAATCGAGCTGCGCTTCTTCCGGAGAAGCAGGCAACGGGCTGTCTTTACCCAAGAATTGCGGTTCCGGGGACGATTGCGGGCTGTTTTCGGGTGTGCTTTCCATGCCGCGCTGTTGCCGCGAAAGATGCACGCTTGCAAGCGAGGAACTGGACGCGCAGTGATTGATATCTATGTGCAGAACTGACTTCCGCACCTGACCAAGTTCGATAGCAACACGTGAATCCTGATTTTGCCCCTGCCCCCGCCACAAATGGCAAGACCTTGTCCGCATTGGCCATGGCTCTGGCGTGCGCGGCCTTTGCGCCGACTGCCCTAAGCGCGCAGAGCTCTCCTGGCGGGTTCCAGTTGCCCGAAGCGACCCCCACGCCTACGCAGGTTCCTCAAGGGCCAGTCGATGAGCGCGCTGGAGTTCCGATTGCTCCCCGTGTGACCCCCGAAAACAGGCCTACGCCGGAACCCACACCAACTCCCACCCCTCCCCCGACGGAGCGTGCAACCGAGAGCCCGCCTGCGGCATCAGAACCCGCCACGCAAACGAACACTCCTTCGCAATCGACTGGGACCTCTTCGGCTCCAACCGAAACCGCTCGCGAGCCCTCTGCAGGGTCTGCACCGCCTCGTCCATCTCAGCCAGCTACGCCCGCTCGGATCGACAACACCGAGCCAGCGGACGACGCAGCCAGCGAGCCGGCAATCGGGCCGGATGACTGGTATGATGTCGATCAACTCGGCACCGAGAGCAATACGCCTTTGGCCGTACCCGATGCCGGGAGCGACACTGGGGCCGGTTCGGCTGCGAGTTCATGGGCAGAACAAGCATCAGCACTCACCGAAACTCGCAACCTCGCCATTTCTGGGGTGATGATTGTGCTGCTGCTGATCGGCGGTTTGTGGGTTTGGCGCAGACGCAAGTCAGCAACGGAACCTCTAGGTCTGCCTGCTCCAGCGCTCGCGGCGGGTGTGCGCAAGTCGATTGCCGCCACGCAGCCGGCAACGAAAACCACGCTCGCGCCCAGTCCCTCTACAGAGCCACTGGAGCTGGAAACCATCGCAGAGCCGGCGCCGGAATTGGACCAGACACCAGATCTGGCCCCAGCCGCTCCCGCAGAGGCTAAGGCCCCTGAACCGCTAAAGGTCGATGTGTCGCTTCACATCGAGAACGCTTCTCGTAGCGTCATGATGTTCATGGTCGATTACCGTCTGACCATTGCCAACCGGTCGGACAAAGCTGCTCGCGATATTGAAGTCTATGCGGGGCTCACATGCGCTCAGCGCGGTAGCGCGAACGCTGCGCCCGCCGTCAGCGGACGTCCCGGCGGGACTATCGATCGGATTGGGCCTCATCAAAGCCGCAGTTTGGCGAACCAGCTGCAGATGCCGCTGACCGAAGTGCAAGCGATCCGCCAGGGACAAAAGCCACTGTTCATCCCGCTGCTGCATCTCACAATTGTGAGCGCTGGCGGCCATACACTCACGCGCAGCTTCGTGGTCGGTGAGCCAAGCACGACCAGTCAGGGCCGTGTGCATCCGATCCGGCTTGATACGCCGCCCGGCGGGTTGCCTGGTCTGCAAGCTCGCGAAGTCAGTCTGGAAACCGCCTGATACTCTTGGCGTGACCGATGGAGCGCGCTACGCCATCGGCATGCATAGCGATCTCATTTCAACGCAAGCGCTGGAAGAGCGTCTCGGTTCGGTCAATCTCGTTATCCTCGATGCAAGCGGTCATTTGCCAGCTGCCGGGCGCGATCCAAAGGCGGAATTCGATGCGGAGCACATTCCAGGTGCGCAGTTTCTTGATCTGAAAACCCTGATCGATACCGGATCAAGTGTCCCGCAAGCTTTGCCGACGGCCAACCAACTGGCCGATAGGCTCGCTGCGCTTGGCGTTCACGCCGACAGTCACATCGTCCTTTACGATGACAGTGCTGTAAAAACCTCGGCCCGCGTCTGGTTTGCTCTGGTCTCGAGCGGGATCGCATCTGTTGCGATACTCGACGGCGGCTTTGCGAACTGGAGAGCCGAAGGCCGTCCAACCGAAAGCTCCGTGCCCCCTCGGCACGCAAGCCAGCCCCAGTCGCTCAACACCCGCTCTCGCGTGCGAACCAAAGTCAACATGCTCGCCAATATCCAAACAGGCGCGGAGCAAGTGCTGGATGCCAGAGGTGCAGACAGAGTTTATGGCACGGGAATTGATCCTGTGCATGGCGGAGAGAATGGTCGGATCCCCGGCTCGCTCAATTTGCCATTCGGCCAAGTCTTCGACCCCGATGGCACATTCAAGTCACCGGACGATTTGCGCGCAGTTTTTGAAGCGGCTGGCATCGATCTTGACCGTCCCATCGTCACGACCTGTGGCAGCGGCGTAACCGCCAGCGTGTTGTTGTTCGCGCTGCACCTGATCGGCAAGCACGACACAGCGCTTTACGACGGCAGCTGGATGGAATGGAGCGCCGATCCTGACACCCCAAAAGCGCAAGGCCCGGAATGAACGGTGATCCCAAAGACCTGAAGCCCGAAACCCGCGTCACTCATGCCGGTCGCCGCGCTGAGTGGACAGGGCCGGTGGTCAATCCGCCTGTCTGGCGAGCCTCGACCCATCTCTACGATACCGAGGCGGATCGCAAAGCCGCTGGCAAGAGCAACGCCGATGGCGGCTTCTTCTATGGTCGCCGCGGGGCGCCGACCCAATGGGCTTTGGCCGATGCGCTTACGGCGATTGAACCGGGCGCGTATGGAACAGTTCTCTATCCGAGCGGTGTGGCTGCTATCGCCGGTTCGTTGCTTGCCGTCCTCAAGCCGGGCGACCGTTTGTTGATGAGCGACAACGCCTATGATCCATCGCGCTCGATGACGACTGGCCTGCTCAAACGGCTGGGCGTAGAGAGTGAGTTCTTCGACCCGCTCGATCTGGAGGGCTTTGCCGCCCTTTTCGAAAAGCCTGTGCGGGCTGTCTGGCTGGAAAGCCCCGGCAGCCTGACCATGGAGGTTTGCGACATTCCCGCCCTCACCGCCATCGCGAGAGAGAACGGGGCAATCAGCCTGCTGGATAACACATGGGCCAGCCCGCAAAACCGAGCGGGCTGGC
>JBCBHD010000095.1:0-10290 GCA_038526115.1 Pseudomonadota bacterium
CCAGCCTGGAAGAAGAACGCCGCCTTGCATACGTCGCGATTACGCGTGCGCGGCGGCGCTGCATGATCCTGCATGCGGCAAACCGGCGCATCTATGGGCAATGGACGAGTTCGATCCCTTCACGCTTTATCGAGGAGCTGCCTGAAGAGCATATCGAGCAGGAAAGCACCATGACTGGCGGCGCATCCTTGTGG
Source organism: Pseudomonadota bacterium (assembly GCA_038526115.1). GTDB lineage: Bacteria > Pseudomonadota > Alphaproteobacteria > Sphingomonadales > Sphingomonadaceae > Erythrobacter. Next base: position 195 of record JBCBHD010000095.1, read on the forward strand.
CGAGCAAACTGGTCTGAGAATGACGATCCTTTTGCCCATGTTGCGCGTGACCGACCTGATCGGGCGCAGGCGCGTGGCCCGGGCTGGCAGCGTGCCATCGCCACCGGGTACGAAACACGACAACAGCGCGTCGCGGAGCCGGGCCGATCAGCTGCCAGCTTTGCTGCGCAGCCCCGTAGCGACATCACGATTGGCGCGATGGTTCAACACTCCAAGTTTGGCGTTGGTTGTGTGGTAGATCAGGAAGGCAACAAGCTTGAAATCGAGTTCGAAGATCACGGCACCAAGCGAGTGATCGACAGTTTTGTCAACGTCATACCCTAGGGCCATTTTCCTGCTGCCCTTAAAAGCTCAGCATAGTCTTCGCCGCAAGGATGCTCACCATCGGCTGGTTTGGGCTGGACAAGGAATCTCTGAGACAACTCAATCAATCGTTCTTCAGCCTCGCTCTTTGCCGCACTTTTGGCCTCAGCCAAAAGTGTCGAAGCCTCGGCGACTGCTTCAGGAGCCTGATCAGCAGTGTGAATGCTGCAATGGAAAGACTGGGAGCTGATCGGATTGAAATCGATATCGTCGTCATCCAAGAAATTGGAGAAACCGAGACTTGGCCCGTCCGAGCCACAATCGTCATTCTTCAGCCTGGCGCCGATATATCGACCTTCCGCAGCGGTCCAGGTGGCGCAACCCGACGGCAATTCGCGTTTCCAATGCCACGAAAGTCCAAAGCCTTTCCAATGGAATTGGGGTTGTGCATCGGAGGGAGCACCTTCGGGCTTAGGCAGAACTGGCCCAAGATAAGGCACAACATCCTTGTAGAATGTGAAGGGGCCAATGATTGGAACGCTGATCGCCACCAACAGCAGCGCGACAAGGGTTAGGATCTTCGACCTTTTTGAACGAAGAATTCCGAAAGACATGGAGCATGAGCCTAAGTCTCGACTACCTGCTGTCAACAGAGCCAATTGCGCCCGGCGTTACCGGAACTCCGCGATGACACGCGATTCTGCGGGTCCTCGGCCAGGAAAGACCAGCCATTGCGGGAGATGAGAATGGCAAACCTCTTTCACACATCGGCGAATTGCGACATGATCCTGTGAAAATGTGAGAGGACACGCGCATGAGGATCACGACAGGCTGCATATTCGCTTTGGCAAGCTTATCTGTTGCGCCAATCGCCGCTGCCCAAGAGGAGAATGCCGCTCCTCCGGCGATCACGCTCGGCAACGGCGAAAAGAACTGGATAATCGTCGAAGGGATTACGCGTAGCGATGCATCGCCCTATACCGAATTGCGGGCCACCAGCGAAAGGCAAGCAATCAGACGCGGTGATGGCGTGACATTGACGATCCCCGAAGTGCATATCGATGGGGACGGCTGGTTGGTGATGCACCCCTTCATCGGTGGGAAGCCAAGCGGCACCTATGTTGCGGGGTATTCGTTTGTTGAGAGCGGCACAAACTCGGACGTCGCCATAACTCTCAATCCAGCCCCAGCTTCAGGCGACCGGTATGTTGTTATGTTGCACAAGGATGCAGATAACGACCGGGTTTTCGACTTTGTATTCGTTGCCGAAAACGTAGTCGAAGACGAAGCTGTGTTTGAAGGCAGCACTATGATCGCGCACGTTGTGGCGATCCCGTGATTCTCAATTCAAGAGGCGTCTAGCCTTTGAAACCCACATCTAGGAAGCCTGGTTTCGGTCCGTTCCACTCACCTGCCGGAACGGGTTCATCATCCTGATCGCGACGCCGTGAACGGCCTTTACGTTCCGGCTTGTCATCAGAGCTTTCCTTGCGGGCTTTCCGTGGGCGATCCTCACGAGTCTCGCTCTCGTCAGATTTCTTGCGCCGTGACCGCTTTGGCTTTTCCTCTTTGGCGGTTTCGACTTCGGGCTCATCAGCCGGATCGATCAGCTCGACGCGAACATCTTCCTTGCCGAAAACCTTGATCGCATTGCCAGTCAGCTTTTCGACATTGGCAATCGCTTCCGCGTCTTCTTTAGCGACAAACGTGAAGGCACGGCCTTTTGCCCCTGCCCTGCCCGTGCGCCCAATGCGATGCACGTAATCGTCAGGGTGCCAGGGAGTGTCAAAATTAAAGACGTGGGATACGCCTTTGATGTCCAGTCCACGTGCGGCGACATCGGATGCTACCAGAATATTCACGTCGCCAGATTTAAACCGCTCGAGCTCCTTCAATCGACTCGATTGGTCCATGTCACCGTGGATTTCGCTGCTGGCGAATCCATGACGTTGCAGGCTCTTGTTGAGCTCGCGCACGGTCGTTTTGCGGTTAGCGAAAATGATCGCGGTTTCCACCTGATCATTCTGAAGCAGCCAACGCAGCGTCTCGCGCTTTTTACGGGACTGCACGGGGATTTTGAATGCGGTAATGTCTTTGTTTGTAGTCGCCGCACGGGCGGTTTCGATCCGCTTGGGGTTGCTGAGGAACTTCTTGGCAAGCTTTTCGATAGGTGGAGGCATCGTTGCGGAAAACAACATGGTTTGCCGTGTTTCAGGAAGCTTGTCGCAAATGAACTCGATATCAGGGATAAAGCCCATATCGAGCATCCGATCAGCTTCATCGATTACCAGCAGTTCACATCCAGACATTAGAATCTTGCCGCGCTCGAACAAATCCATCAGTCGGCCCGGCGTAGCGATCAAAACGTCGACGCCTTCATCGAGCGCCTTCAATTGATCCCCCATCTGAACGCCACCGATCAGCAGCGCCATCTTCAGATCATGGTTCTTGCCGTACTTTTCGAAATTCTCAGCAACTTGCGCGGCCAACTCACGCGTTGGCTCCAGAATCAAGGATCGCGGCATCAGCGCGCGGCGGCGGCCAGACGCCATTACGTCGATCATCGGCAATACGAAGCTTGCGGTCTTGCCCGTCCCGGTCTGCGCAATCCCGATCAAGTCTTTCATCATCAAGACGGCAGGAATGGCCTCGGCTTGGATAGCGGTCGGCTCAGTGTATCCAGCGTCATCGACAGCCTTGAGCAATTCAGGAGAGAGGCCGAGATCGGCGAATGTCATGCGGTTCAATATGTCCGGGTAATGGGCCGCGAGATCGCAGCGTTCTTCAAAGTCCACGACCAGCATCGCGAGCAAGCGAGCGCCTAGTCTGGAATGGGCTGAAAAGTCAAGAAATCGCCCGGGTCTGCGAAGCGGTGTTTAGTCGTTCTTCACCGCGACGAGCTGACGCATTCGCGATACTTCGCATTTGGCGCCGGTGCGTGATTGCAGTTTGTCGCGCTTGATGCAGAGTTTTCCATCCTTGTTCTGCTCAACGTAGAAGCCAGAATAGAAGTCTCTCGCTCGGCACGCTTTTTCGAGGTTGGCAGCGATGATGCGGCGGTCGCGCAAAAAGAGCAAAAGCCGATTGCCGCTTCCAGTCTGAACGCCGGCAATGCCAGAAACAGGCAAACACTTATCAGTCTTGCGCTCTTCATACCGCGAATTGAGTTCGCCTTGCGGCAGTCTGGCAAGCAATTGGTTGCGATTGCTGCGAGCAGGCGAGATCCGGATTACAACACGGCGCTCTATGCGGACCTGCCTTACGATCTGTGATCCACGCAAGGCGTTCAATGGATTGGTGTTCACTGCCGCAGGTGAGGCCGAGGTTTGCTTGACGGATTGCTCTGTGTCTGGCGATTTGTCGTTTTCCGAAATAGTCGCTTCGCCGCCGGCCAAGGACACTGGGATCGTCGCACTTTGCCCGATCAAAGGCAAAACGAGCGCAAGCGGCGCTGCCAAGGCGTACAAACTCGACATCTTTGCCCGGAGACCCTCCATCCAATTTGATTGTCCGACAGCGGGCGCTTTCATCGGAAATCGCGACGCAAGACCTAGGGGTATCGATTGAACGGCGGCTTAACCTTGCACGATGAATGCGGCAAAGCGCTGGTGCATTCGCCGTAAAGTGTGGCATAGGAGCAACAATGAACTCAACGCTCGGAAACCCTAACCTGTTTTTGCAAGAAGCGTCGGATTTGCTGGGCTCCAAAGGGCTGACCAGCGACCCTAATTTGCTTGAACCCTGGCTGACAGACTGGCGAGGTCGATACACCGGTCGCGCAGTCGCACTCGCTTCACCCGCCTCGACTCAGGAGGTTGCAGACCTCGTTAAGCTCTGCGCCGAATATCGGATCCCTATTGTGCCACAGGGTGGCAATAGCGGCATGGTGGGAGGCGCCACGCCAGACAGCACAGGGAGAACCTTGATCCTGTCGCTGAGGCGGATGAACGAAATCCGCAGGCTCGATGCAGAGGCGGGACAAACAGTATGTGAAGCAGGCGTCGTTCTTCAAACACTGCACGAAACAGCCGAAGACGCGCAGCTTCGCTTCCCCCTCACTCTCGGTGGAAAAGGATCCGCAACCATCGGAGGCCTTATATCGACCAATGCGGGCGGCACACAGGTTCTCCGCCATGGCACTATGCGAGCGCAAGTGCTCGGTATCGAAGCAGTCCTGGCTGATGGGCAAATATTTGACGGGCTCACTTCTCTGAAAAAAGACAATCGCGGATTTGACCTCAAGCAATTGCTGATCGGATCCGAAGGCACATTGGGCATTGTAACCGCAGCCAATCTCCGGCTGCTTCCAGCAGCCACAGCTCGCAGCACCGCTTGGGTTGGTCTGAACGGTATCGTTGAAGCGCGAACACTGCTGCGCTTCGTCGAACACCGTATGGGAGGAACGCTGGAAGGCTTCGAGGTCATTCCAGATCATTGTCTCGACAGCGTTCTCACGCATCTTCCAGATGCACGATCGCCCCTTGAAGCGCGACACAGTTGGAACGCACTGATCGAGTGTGTTTCAGAGAATGATGAAGATGCCACGCTGCGCCAAGTGCTTGAAAATACGCTCGCTGATGCGTTGGACAACGGACTGCTCAACGACGCTGCGATCGCTGCAAACGATGCACAAGCGGACGCATTCTGGTTGCTTCGCGACTCGATTTCAGGAGCTGAGCGCGCACTAGGGCCGGCAATGCAGCACGATATCTCCGTTCCGGTCGAGCAAATGCCTGAATTCATTCTTGAAGCGATCCCCAAGATAGAAAGCGAGTTTCCAGGTACACGGGGCGTCGCATTCGGACACTTGGGTGATGGCAATGTGCACTTTCATATTCTGGCACCCCGAGGAGCCACACCCGGCAATTGGGAAGACAACGAAGGAAAGCGCATCAGCGCGCGCGTCTATGATCTCGTTACCGAGACCGGCGGGTCGATTAGCGCTGAGCACGGAATCGGACAAATGAAAGTCGCGGAATTGGGTAGGCTTGGAGACCCCGTTGCCTTGTCGATCATGCGATCCGTCAAGAATGCGCTTGATCCGATGGACTTGCTCAATCCAGGAAAACTCGTTCCTGCTGTCGCCGAACTTGCGCCGGACGCCATGACCGCTTAAAGCGCGGCCCGGTCGGCTGATGATGGGGTCGCTTTCCTCGACGCCGCGCCGAAAACTTATCCAGACTCTTTTCTTCGGAGACAATTCATGGCCAGCGCGCCGCAGCCGCAACTTCCGCTGTTCTACAAAGACCTTTTGCCGCTCAACAGCCGCGATCACGGTGACTGGAAAGTGGGCTCTTTCGATAGCGCCGACTTCGTCGCAGAAGCTCATGCTATCCCTTTGACGGTAGATGAGTTCGTTGACGCTCAGCGTAACTATCCGATCGTGTTCACCGCTGGCGATAACCCGCTTCCGATTGCGCTTCTCGGCCTGAATGAAGGCGTGAACACTTTCATCGGTGACGATGGGAAACTGGTCGCAGATGTATATGTGCCAGCCTACATCCGCCGCTACCCATTCATCCTCGCGAAGTTGCAGCCCGAATCAGATGATATGTCGCTGTGCTTCGATCCGAGCGCGGATGTCGTTAAAAAGCAGGATGAAGGTCAGGTTCTTTTCGGAGAAGATGGCCAACCGTCTGAATACACCAACAGTGTCCTCGATTTCTGCAAGAAGTTCGAAGAGTCGGGTCAGCGCACCCGCGCATTTCTCGAAGAATTGAAGAAACTCGACATCCTTATGGATGGCGAGATTGCGATTACGCGCAACGATCTGCCAGAAAAACCGTTCGTTTATCGCGGTTTCCAGATGGTGGATGAAAAGAAACTGCGCGAACTCCCAACTGAGACGCAGGATGCTCTTCACAAGAATGGCATGATCATGCTGATCCACGCTCATCTATTCTCGATGAATCTGATGCGCCGCATCTTCGAACGTCAGTCCGCAATGGGCAAGGTGCCTCTGCCGACCGACGCGAATGGCGCCGCCAACTGACTTTCTTGTACGCGCTTTTGCGCGACAATTTGGTACACAATTACGCCGGGGCTGCTCTTGAAGTGGCTCCGGCGTAACCTTATTTCTTTGGTGTCGAGCGGTACCCCCCTCAAAACCGTTTCGACGCTGCGCTTTCGAGCGCAGACCTCCCTGAACCTTGGCCACCTCGCGCATTTTGCGCGAGGTGGTTCTTTCATTCTATCAGATACTTAGGCGGAGAACTTCAGCCGGATCACTCAGCTGCCTGAGGAATATCGGAATTGCCTCCCAGACGAGCCACGTCGGCACCTAATTCGCGAACTAGGACGGCCATGATCTTAGCAAGCGGCACGAGGCTTTCAGTCGGTTCAGCAAACCTGCTGTCGAGATAGGTTGAGCGGCATACTTCGATCTGAATAGCATGGATCCCATGCGATGGTGATGCGTGACGATCGAGCACATATCCTCCCGAATAGGGCCGGTTATGTGCGGTTATGCATCCTTCCGCTTCCAGGCAGCGGAATGCTGCCGCAATCAGGCTACCGTGGCACGATGCACCGAACCGATCACCCAAGACGATTTGAGGCGGACGACTGCCTCCTGCTTGCGCTCGCAAGGGCGGCATGGAGTGAAGATCAATGAGCAAGGCAGATCCCCACGCATCTCGAAGTCGTGCGAGCTCGGCAGACAAGAACGCGTGATAGGGCCGATGAATGTTGGCAATCCTTGCATCCAGGTTCTCTTGCGAGAGCTTGTTTCTCCAAATCTCGCCAAATCCGGGCAAACGCCTTGGCACGAGGCCCAGCCCGCTGCGCGCGCGGCGATTGCTGGCAGAATGCCTCGGCACCGTCGCGCGCTGGCCGATGATCATATCCCAATCAACATCGTCCTGAGCGCGATTGAGATCGAGCATGGCCCGTGGAGCGTGAGAGACCAGCAGGCCAGTCCCAGTCAGCTTTGCAATCTCAACGCCGAGCTGATCAACATGCCGATCTTCAAGTCGCAATTGACACAGATCAGGATCGCGCATGTCCGCAAGGACGGAGCCCGGATAAGCTCGGCCAGCATGAGGAACCGCGATAATCACCGGCAATGGCATCGATCTTGGCGCCACGTGAGTGAACGCCGGTGAGGCACTCCCTTGATCAACCCTGCCCCCTTTTGTGGAAACAAGGTCAGAAAAGCCGGACGATCGCCATTGCGAAGTCGAATCTGATTTTGAAGGGGCTGTCATTCTGGACAATGGGCTGCCTGCTTTCGCAATTCGAGTCAAAGTCCAATATGATTCTTCACAACAAGGCCACGGCTCGTCTCAAAGCAGGTCACACTGAACATCTGGGAAAGATTTCTTAAGCGACCGCTGATATAGGCCGAGGCATGACGACAAGCTCCAATCCGCGAATTCTCTTAGCAGAGGATGAGGACGCCATGCGCACGTATCTCGAACGTGCGCTAACAAATGCCGGCTATTCCGTTGCGACAGTAGATCGCGGGACCGAGGCGATTCCTCTGCTTGAAGAGGAACACTTCGACCTATTGCTGTCCGACATTGTGATGCCGGAGATGGATGGAATCGAGCTTGCGCAACGCTGCGCCGAGATCAGTCCGCGCACAAAGGTGATGTTCATTACTGGATTCGCTGCGGTTTCATTGCGCGCCAGTCGAGAACAGCCGCATGCTAAAGTGCTGTCTAAGCCATTTCATCTTCGTGATCTGGTGCTCGAAGTCGAGCGCGTATTCGAAGAACAGCGCGAGGCCTCGCTTTAAGCGAACGCTTTGCAAATGGTGCGAGCGAATCGCTTGCACCTTTTATCAACCCGCGTTAATGCGCCGCTCCGCCTTCGATGAGGTGGTTTGATTTGATGGTGTGGGCGTATAGCTCAGTGGTAGAGCACTGTATTGACATTGCAGGGGTCGGAAGTTCAACTCTTCCTACGCCCACCATCGCAACCCGGCGCTAAATGCCTTCAATAAACCCGCCCTTGCTGGCGGGTTTTTGTTTGTCTGAGGCACGGCTTGCAAGCCCGCTTCCCTCTGCTAAAGCCCGTGTCGGGATCAATTCAAAACTCCTGTCGATCAATCACAATCCACAGAAGGATGGGGCGTTAGCCATGCAGAAAATCAAAGTCGTGAACCCAGTCGTCGAGCTAGACGGCGATGAGATGACCAAAATCATCTGGCAGTGGATTCGCGAGCGGTTGATCCTGCCTTATCTCGACATCGACCTGAAGTATTACGACCTCTCGATCGAAAAGCGTGACGAGACTGATGATCAGATCACCATAGATGCAGCGAACGCCATCAAAGAGCACGGAGTAGGCGTAAAATGCGCCACAATCACTCCTGACGAAGCGCGTGTCGAAGAGTTCGACCTGAAGAAGATGTGGCGCAGTCCGAACGGTACTATCCGCAATATCCTGGGCGGAGTTGTCTTTCGTGAACCAATTGTCATCGACAACGTTCCCCGTCTCGTGCCGGGTTGGACTGATCCGATTGTGGTCGGTCGACATGCATTTGGTGACCAATACAGAGCAACCGATACGCTGATCCCAGGAGCCGGCAAGCTACGCCTCGTATTCGAGGGCGAAGACGGCGAAAAGATCGACCTGGACGTGTTCGAATTCGAGACTTCAGGCGTGGCGATGGCTATGTACAACCTCGACGACTCGATCCGTGCGTTCGCGCGGGCTTCGATGAACTACGGCCTTGACCGCAAATGGCCTGTCTACTTGTCTACCAAAAACACCATCATGAAAAAGTACGACGGCCGCTTCAAAGACCTGTTCGAAGAAGTGTTCCAGAACGAATTCAAAGACAAATTCGAAGCAGCCGGCATCACGTACGAGCACCGTCTCATCGACGATATGGTAGCAGCCGCCCTTAAGTGGTCAGGCAAGTTCGTCTGGGCTTGTAAGAACTATGATGGCGATGTTCAGTCCGATACGGTTGCGCAGGGCTTTGGTTCGCTTGGCTTGATGACTTCAGTGTTGATGACACCTGACGGCAAGACTGTTGAAGCCGAGGCGGCCCACGGAACGGTTACTCGCCACTACCGCCAGCACGAACAAGGCAAGGCGACTTCGACGAACCCGATTGCATCCATTTTCGCATGGACTCGCGGCCTGATGTATCGCGGGAAATTCGACAACACTCCTGATGTCGTCGAGTTCGCAGAGACTCTTGAGAGAGTGTGCATCGAGACTGTCGAAAATGGCCAGATGACAAAGGATCTCGCCCTGCTGATCGGACCAAGCCAAAACTGGCTGACCACCGAGCAGTTCTTTGAAGCTATCGTCACCAACCTTGAGAAAGAAATGGCGAAATAGTGAATCAGAGCGCATGCGACACGCATGCGCTCTGTCGACTCTGATAGATAAGCGGTGCCATGCAATGAGCATCGCGTGACACTGTTTGGTTGCTAGGTTAGATTGTTGTGCGGTGGCAGGCGAACTCTCCTTCTCTCCGGTAATGTCGGACGCTTTGGTGATCCTCGGAGCGGCGGGGATCGTCATTCCGGTGTTTGCCCGGTTCCGGATCACACCAATCATCGGCTTTATTCTGATCGGGATTGCTGTTGGACCTTATGGTCTAGGCACTCTGGTCGAAGAGGTTCCCTGGCTCAGACATGTCACGATTTCCGATCCAGAGGCACTCGCGCCTTTTGCGGACTTTGGCATCATCCTCCTGCTGTTCGCAATCGGGCTTGAACTCTCGTTCAACCGCTTGTGGCAATTGCGAAGGTTTGTATTCGGTCTTGGCTCGCTTGAACTGCTGATCATCGGCAGCTCTGGCGCGGCATTCCTGTTTTACGCGGGCGGAATG
>JBCBHD010000096.1:0-10260 GCA_038526115.1 Pseudomonadota bacterium
CGCACCAAAGATAATGATGAGGATGCCGCCAGTCCCTTCGAGTGCTTCGCCATCGGCAGTCCGGCCCACACCGGGCTGTGATACCGACGATGAATAAAAGGCAGCGCTGTCGCCTGCGCGAGTGTTTGCCTGAGCTGCAATTGGCGCAAAGGCCATGCCAGCCGCAGCAACGGTCAAAGCAAGACGAGAGGCGAGTTTCTTCATCATAGGGCCTTTCAAAATACCTACGCGATAGTCCATAGTGCAGTGCAACACGTTTGACAAGCTCGTATTGGTTTCAAAGCGGTAGGGTGTGGTCGATGTCACAGAAATGGCAGCCCTGAGCTGCTGGTTTGAGGCGCTTCTATGACGCCTTGTTTAACGCGTGTCAGGATGAGGTCTCTTCGCCAAGCAGGACGGCAAAATGGTTAATTTCGCCGCCGGTCACTATCTGATCACCATGTATGAGCCAGGCGTGCGCTCCGAACTTCTCGCCATCAGGTCGCTCAACGCCGATCCGTATTTCGCTACCAATTCCCTCCGCCAGCAGCCATCTCTGCGCCGCTAGCGCTTGGGGCAGGCAATCGCTGCGCCATGGCAAATGTCTGGCCGCGAATGTCACAAGAAAACCAACCTTAGATACCAAGTTGGCGTTGCCTTCGCTGGGAGTGGCGAGATTGACCGCGGCTTTTGAAGCCTCGTTGAGCCGCATGATATCACGAGCTTTGATTGATCCCATGCTGGCGCGAGCGCGAGCCAGTTCCCAAACGGCCTTCAGGTAAAGATGAGGCATCCTCACCACATCTCGCCGTCGAAATTTCGTCGATTGACCGGTCAACGGTTTTGCCTGCTTTTCGGCGACGCGAACCAAAGCCCGAGCTCGCCACTGCGCAGGCTAACTGTTCTCAACGAGCTCATGCTCTTCAAGTTTACCCAAGAAACTGCGCAGATCATCTTCGACCTTTTGTCGCTGTACGTCGTACTCGGCAAGAATCTGATCGCACACTTCGCTGGGCAATTTGCCGTCCTTCAGGCCTTCCCAAAGTGTCGTCCCGATTGCGTCGAGTCCGTAATAGGTTCCGTTGCCCAAATGCAGAATAACAGTCTCACCGCCTACCTGATTGGCGACTGCTTCGTCACTGACCTTCCATTCGAGATCAAGAATATCGGTCACGCCCTGAATTCTCCGTCTTGCATTGCCCTGCGCGTTCGGGGGTCTTTCGGCAGAATTCCGTGGCGGTTGTAAAGGGTCTGCATCTCAATATCGTCGCATAATATTGGCGACATGGTCCAGCGCCTGCTCGACTGTGGGCAGTTGAGCGGTGTGTTTCTTCGAAAGCGCCTCCGCTATATCGCCCAGACTGCGACCTTCTCCCACCAGGTCCAGGAAGTCGCGATCGATATCCATTTGCGCAGTTTTTTCGGGTACGCGCAGATTTGATCCATTTTGCAACTCTGCCGGCACGTGAACCTCTCGAAGGAATGTGGACTGGCGAAAAGTGTGTCGGACTGCTCCGGTGCCTGGGTCGCGAACCTCGCAATCCCAATTCCACGTATAATCCGCGCCGAGCAGCATCGCTCGAATGCGTGCCCGCATGGTTTCTCCGCGTTTGAACTGGATCGGTTCCGACAGCGGCAAGAACATCTGTCCATAGACAAGTTCCGGCTCTCCGGGACAATTCGAATAGGTTAGACCGTCCGCAATTTCGGCGTCGAACCATATCAGCAAGCCATTTGCTTCGCTGTCGTGACTGGCGGTAAGTTCGACTGTGCAGTCTATGTTCGGGTCAGAAATTGTCCGATAGTCCAGGGTTGTCAATTCTACCGGATCGGAAACGAAAGTGTCGGGTTTAAGGTATTCCTTTGAGGAATCATTGATCGCAAATCGCCGCCCCGCAGATAGATCGATACCGAACTTGGAGGGAGACCATGGCGCGGCTGCGGGTCGATAAGCGTCGGCGGCATGGACCATTGCAATTCGCAAATTATCACGCTGCGGCAGCAATTTTCCACCGTCCGCCAGCAAGCGTTCGCGTGCATCCATGATGGTAGGGATATGACTCTCATAAAGCGGGACCGTGCCACGCAGGTCGGAGATGATGACATCCGCTTTTTTCTCAGGCGTGAAGTTTGTCGACAGGTCGCGAACGATGGTGATGCGATCCGTGAACCCGTTCGCCTGAGCCAACTCATGAAGCAGCTCAATGCTGGAGTCCGTCTCGATGGCGACGACCGATTCTGCCCCGAACTTGCAAGCTAGTAGCGCGAAGACGCCAAAGCCGGCCCCTATATCGATCACTGTGCAACCTGGCGTTACCGCTTGCTTCAGCGCCTCCACATAAGTCGACATGCGCGGCTCACAAACGATCATCTCACCGTAATCAGAAATACTGTATCCTGTCGGGGCGATCATAGTCGTGGGATTACCTTTGCAAACAGGAAGCGATTTCAGCGTGGATCTTGGGCAGCAAGTCAAAGTCCCATGGGTAGGAAAGCTCGAACCCCGGCACGCATTCTACCACTTGTGATGCGGCCTGAAACCGCTTTTCCGCCGTGGCTGCGTCATCGCTATCGAGTGCGAAGCTGTTTTCGATCAATCCCATGCAAGTGAGCGCTGGCGCGATGGCATGAGCTGCCACCCCTTCATCGTCTGAGTCGTCGACAAGAAAAAAGAACGCACCGACTTCAGTCGGCGTGCTGTCGGCTTCCTCAATCGCGGGCATGTTGAGTCGATGCTTTTTCGAATAATGCGCCATCGGAGCAGATTCCACCGCTTCATCAAGGACGGCAGTGATAGACTCTGGGTACAACCGCAGGCTTGGGTAAACCGATTGTCCAACCACGCCATGGGAGCCTGTTTCAAGGATGATCGCGTCATCGCCTAGGAGGCGGTGGCCAGCGTTGTGCAGACTTGCGGCCAACGTTGATTTCCCGGACCCGGTTTCTCCCAGAAAAACCGCCAATTGCCCCTCGATCTCAACGGCGCTGGCATGGATTACGAGATCACCTGCTCCGGCAAGAATTCGCGGTGCGACGTGATCGTTCAATAGGTGCGCAATTGCCTCTGCGCTTGCATCCTCGGCGATATCGAAAAGTGTTACGGTCTTCTGCCTAAATGCGATCTCGAACCGCGCAACGCCGTCAAACGAAACATAGTAGAGGCCATCGCCACCAAGCACACTTGATGGAAAAGTCTTGGGATTCGAGATGACGGGAAGCTTGAATTCCCGTTTTCGCGTTTGTTCTTTGGACTCGCGTGCAAGCTTCCAGGACGATAAACGCCCTGTTCTGAAAGGAGATGTGCCTGAACGCAAAAGCCCCTCGAAAATCGAGGGGTCAGAAGCTTGATCTACCACTTAGTCAGCGGGATTTAGGGGCGACGTCTAACACCCATCATGCCGGGGCCGGTTTCAAAAGCTGGGCCACTGCCAGCAGCAGTGAGCTTTGAAAACGCGCCATAAACCGCCAGCTTTGGCGAGGCGTACGGCTTGTTATCGATACGGTCGGTCATAAACACTCCGTGCGCTGAATTGCGCTCATTTCATCTCTACGTATCTTTGCGGATACCGCAATGCAACATGTTTCTTGCACATCACAACTCGCGCACGAACCGATAGGGTCCGACGCTAGCGGGTATGCTGACTTTCAAGCGGAATAGCGCGATATCGTTCACAAAGCGTTTCCGTAGCAAAGCGTGCGCGAAAACGACCTTAAAGTTGTCGCGACCGGGCGTGCCGATCAGCGCAGTGGTTTCAAAGAAGCTCGAAGAGGTCGCCGAATCTGTATTCTTGCGGGCTTCAGGGCGTCGCATAGCGGCCATTTGCATACCCACTTCTTGGTTTGCCCCGCTGCCTCCAGCGGTAAGCTTGGAAAAAGCACCGTAAATAGAAAGCTGTGTGCGGGCGTACGGTTTTTTTGCGGTCCGGTTCTTTATGAGTGCTCCGTTGCTTGCTCGACTCGCCCCCGCATCGATATCCATGCACTTAAATAATGGATCGTCAGTCGGTCCTCAAATGAAGAATCATGCTCCCCGTGTAAAATCTTCGTTCCCCATTCCGCTGCACGAATATAGTCTTGTACCAGCGGTGAATCGATCACTTCAGCTAAATCCTCGGAATCGCGCCACAATGATTGGGTGAAATCCCAACCGAGATGCTCTTTTCCTGCACGCCATCGCACGGCATCTGGCAACAAACCGTCCATGGATCGGCGCAATACAGTCTTGGGCCAGCCGTTCTTCTGCAATTGATCCGCGGGAAGAGACAAACAAAACTCAAGTACCCTCCGATCAAGAAAGGGATCGCGCGGCTCAATTGCGAGCGCGCTGGCTACTCTGTCATACCGTTCCCGCGCGACAATGATGTAGGGATGCAGAACTCGCTTCATGCGATTTTCAAGGCTATCTCCCCAAGAGAGAGCGATATGTTCGGCGTTCTCGAGCCGCCGCTCTGTCATTCCAATTCTCTCGTCGAAATCAGGCGACACCAGGGATGCACTGGTTCGCTCGCCATTCTGCCGGAATGCACCGCGCAAGTCGCGCAGCCATTGGGGTATGTAAGCTTGCCGGACACCTCGTATAAAGCCCGGCAATGCTGGTTCTGGATGATCCCAGAATTGCTCTTCCCCTTTCGCCTCCCTCCACGCCTGCATCACCCTGCCACCGCGCAAATGCCAAGCGATCATATTTGGGCTTCCCAGCGTCGTGTCACCACCAACACCATCAAGCATCACCTTGTGACCAGATCTCTGCGCGAACAGATAAACGGCATAAAGCAGCGTCATTGAGGCATCGAACGGCTCGGCACTGGCGTTGACCAGCCTTTCCAGATCGGCGCGATACGATGCAATCTCGCCGAGCGAGATCCGCGTCGGCGATATGTGATCGATTTCAAGAGCAGCTTCGATAGCACGGGTTTCCGGGCATTCTGGATCTGTGCCAATCGCGGAGAATGTATGCAGAGGTGGCGCTTGGGATTGCTTGAGCAGACGTGCAGCAATGGCCGAGACCGAACCAGAATCCATGCCACCGGAAAGCATGGAGGCAACCGGAGCGGGAGAGCGGAGGCGGGATCTTACCGCCTCAGTAAAGACATCGCGAAACGCCTCCGCATAAGCCTCGTCGCTGGGCAGCTTAAGGCGCGCAGGGGCAGCGAGTTGCATGCTTCGCTTGATACGGAGTTGGCGATCGCGCAGCGTCAAAGAGTGACCCGGCGGAAGCTTAGCTATGCCCTGATAAAAGGTTGAGGACAGATCGTATGCCTCTAGCCCTTCGAGGAAGTCGCCAATCCGTCCTTCATTGAGCCGCCGCGCAACATCGCTGTGTTGCAGTACAGCTTCCGGTTCTGTCGCGAAGACCAGCACCTTGCCTGGCGAGTGATGGTATACGAGCTGCCGCATGCCCGTGAGATCTCGTGCGCAGAAAAGCAGCTGCTCACGCGAGTCCCAGATTGCGAAAGCAAAGTCGCCGAGTAAACGTCCGAGACAATCCTCTCCCCACTTCAGGTAGGATCGTAGAATGAGCTCCCCGTCGCCAATTTCCGGGGTATGGAGACCAAGGCTGGCTAACAGGTCTGCCCGATTGTCCAGCCGCACGTCGGCGGTGATTGTGCAGCCGCTCTGCTGGTGTGTGTGAGGGAGTTTCTCAGCTTGCGCCTCTGGTGTTGTGGCGAGCAAAGTGTGGCCTAGAGCGATAGATCCATCGATCCATCCGACCGTTCCGTCTGGCCCCCTTCGCTCAAGCTGGCCGAGCATGCGGTTCAGGTCGGCCTCTTCCGCTGGTTTGCCATCCAGCGAGACGAACCCACAAATGCCGCTCATGCTTGGCCAGGTTCGTTTGACCCGCCCGAAACGAAGCCAAGTTCGCTCGCTTCGATGACCCTGTCAGCTAAGGCAAGGCTTGCCGGGCGATGGGTGATAATGATCACGGTGCGATCAGTAAGGGAACGAATACCTGCCTCGATAAAGGCTGCTTCCCCTTCAAGATCATACATGCTTGTCGCTTCATCGAAAATGTAGATCGGCGGATCGTGATAAAGCGCGCGCGCGAGCGCAATCCGTTGGCGCTGACCGCCTGAGAGACGGATGCCGTTCTCGCCGATTTCGGTTTCCATTCCGCGGGGAAGCTGCTCGATAAAGTCCCAAGCTTGCGCCAGCCGGGCGGCGCGTTCGATTTTTTCGTGTTCCGCGGCTTCCGCTCCGAATGCAATATTGCTGGAAATCGTGCCGTCAAACAGCAGGGCGCGTTGTGGCACGTAGCCGAATTGCCGACGAAGATCCTTTACCTGCAGCTCGGAGATATCGTTCCCGTCCAAGGTGATTGTTCCGGTGTCCGGATCGTAGAAGCGGAGCAGCAATCGGACCAGCGTGGATTTGCCTATTCCGTTCTCGCCTGTCAGCGCGACGATTTCTCCCGGATTGATCGACAAGTTAAACTCTCGAAGAACCGGGCCTCTTCCCGGATAGGCGAAATCGACATCCTTGAACTTGATCGCGCCTTTCGTGCGATCAATCCGCTTTGCCTGCGCGTACCCCTCTTCGATATCCTTGGCGAAAATCTTCTCAAGGCGCGACAATGTGCCTTTGGCGACCTGAAACTGGCCATAAATGTTGGCAAGGCTACCAACCGGGCGAGTGAGGAGGGCAGCGTACAACAAGAATGCAAAGACCTCGCTCGGTTCGCGCGCGCCCGCTTCCAACTGACTGCCGCCGATCAGGAGGATCGCGATCGCTGCACACGCAGCAATCAAGGCGACGGTCGGGGCAATGAAGGCGACCATTCTGGCCTGCGAAACGCTGAGCTGCCGTGTCTCTTCGACGGCAATGGCATATTGCCTTCGATGATGCTCTTCGGTTGCAAACGACTTTATCGCCGGGAGCATAGTCAGATCAGTTTCGGCCTTGGATATCACCTCAATATAGGCCTTGCGATAACGTTGCGAAAGAACGCGCAACCTTCGCCCTACCAGCTTCATCACGATGTAGAATAACGGTACCAAGACCGGCACAACCAGAGCCATCGTCGGGTCGATCAGGAATAGCAATATCACCGCACCACCGGCTGTCATCAGCATGGATGGCACCATTGCCAGCGTAGAAGTGAGAAACGCGCTCAACGCGTCCACCTCATAGACCATCAGGCCAAGCAGATCGCCGCTGCGGCTGCGATCATGAAAAGAAATCGGCATTGACTGGAGGTGATTGTAAGTCTCGTTGCGCAGGGCCGCGAGAATTCGCCCAGATGCAATCTCTGATAGGATCGCAACAGCAATCGTGATCGCGGTCATCACAACCAATGCAATCGCGAGCAGTGTGACGGTGCGGGGTAGGTCAATGGCCTGCTCGCCCATTACTCCCCCCAGAAACTGTCCAGCCAACCAAGGCAGTGCAAGGGCGGCGAGCGAGCTCAGAAGCGACAGGGCGCTGATCAGCGCGAGCCAGCCTTTGAACTTGGCCGCCCATCCCAATAGAAAGCGCATCCCCATCCTACACTCGTCCTTTGAGCATTCGCCCAAAACCTTCAACCAGTCTCCTGACCCGTAATGCCGCCATCGGCCAACCGTTCGCATCAGGGAATCGCTCCCGGATGAGATCGTCGCTGGGGTGCAGTTTGAAGGTGAGCAACCGAAGCTTGTCGCGCAAAGAGGGGCAAGCCGCGAGGTCCATCATGAGGCGCTTTCGGGCAGACTTGCAATCGAGATAGGTTGTGATTTCCGCCCTTGGTGCCTGCTGATCAAGCTGCTCCAGCACCCCATCGGGAACAGGCGTTTCGAGAACCCGCTTGGCCATCTTGAGCCCCGAAGCAACGATATCTGATGCGCCGCTGGTTTGAGCAGAAATGATCAGTTCAGCCCAATCTGTTTCAGCGAAGCTCGCCGCGATCAGCTCGATATCGATAGCCCAGATCAATCGATTGCTGCCGTAAACCCTTTTGGGTCCAATCAGATATCCCAGCCTCTCGTGCTGCGCTCGATTAATACAAATCAGAATCAGGTTCTCGACCGATCCAATGCCAAAAGCGCTCTCATCAAGAGCAGGCAAAGAGACTTGCCCACGTTGGTGTCCGTTTGCTTCGAGCAACCCAGATATCGCTGCGCTCGCGCTCATCCGCCAGTGCAGGTCTACCGTGTGCGTGAAACCCAAATTGGCGGAAGACTGCCAACTCTCTTGTAGCGGTCTAACGTCGCTGCATAATGAGAATCCGCATGCCTCGAACACGCGCCTGACTTTTGCGCGATCTGCGTTTTCAATCAATAGATCGCTGTCGCCGCGCCTGCGCAATTCAGGCTTGGGATACAGCGAGTATGCCAACGCTGTCCCTTTGAGCAGAACAGCCGTGATGCCAGCCTGGTGGAGCGCTTGCACCAGTTCGCTCATGACTTCGCGATGGCTCAGTTCCCAGAAGCTCTGCAGCCGGGCTTCTTCTTTCACCAGCTCAACTGCATCGCTCGGCCATCCTTGAAATCCGGGAGCGGCATCGACCAGCAACAGCGCGATCCCGTGAAATGTGATGCGTTCGCTAGTCTCATCGGCGTTCAGGTCGATGTCCTCAGGCCATTCCGGCAAGGGAACGGACTGCCGAAAACACTGAATGCACTGCGCAAGGAACTGATCGAGAGCATCGGTCTTCATCGATTGGTCTGACTGCAGCTATCGTCCTGGTGGCGCCTGATCGATCGCACATGCGGCATTTGCAAGGATTTGACCAGTGGACAAGCTGGGGTTCCGACACACTTACAACGCGGACATTTGCCATTGACCCGCTAAACCCATGCTGCAATGCGCAACCCTCTCGCAAGGGCTACCCATCAGGACGGACAATGACAGTGGAACAACCACGCAAGGGGATAATCCTTGCCGGAGGCTCGGGGACGCGGCTTTATCCGCTGACCAAAGGTGTTTCCAAGCAATTGATGCCGATCTTCGACAAACCGATGATCTACTATCCGCTCAGCACATTGATGCTGGCGGGAATCAAGGACATCCTGATCATCACCACGCCAGAGGATGCGGCGCAGTTTCAACGTGTGCTTGGCGATGGATCGGACTTTGGAGTTTCGTTGAGCTATGCGCAGCAGCCGAAGCCTGAAGGTTTGGCTCAAGCCTTCCATATCGGCGCGGACTTTGTTCGGGGCGGGCCGAGCGCGCTGATCCTGGGTGATAACATATTCTACGGTCACGGCCTTCCGGCACTGCTCGATAGTGCGAATGCTCGACCAAATGGGTCGACTGTTTTCGCCTACCGGGTCAACGATCCTCAGGCATTTGGCGTGGTTGAGTTCGACGACAGGGGCAAGGCGATCTCAATCGAAGAAAAACCGGCTCAGCCTAAATCGAATTATGCTGTTACCGGGTTGTATTTTTACGATGATACTGTTGTGGACCGCGCGCGCGACTTGAAGCCATCTGCGCGTGGAGAGCTCGAGATTACCGATCTCAACCGGCTTTATCTTGATGAAGGCAGCATGTCGGTCGAGATTATGGGACGCGGATTTGCGTGGCTCGATACTGGCACGCACGCATCACTGCTCGATGCGGCGAGCTATGTCCGCATCACGGAAGAGCGGCAAGGGCTCAAAATTGCCTGCCCTGAAGAGATCGCGTGGCGAAAGGGCTTTATAACGGATGACCAGTTGATCGAGATCGCGCAGCCTTTGCGCAAGTCCGGCTATGGCGAATATCTGCTTGGGCTGCTCGATAATCCGGTGATCGCGTGAACATCGTCGAAACCAGAATCGCAGGCCCGCTGATCATTGAACCGCGGGTGTTCGGTGATGACCGCGGGTTCTTTATGGAAACGTGGAATGAGGCTGCTTTTCGAGAAGCGGGACTGGACCTCACGTGGGTGCAAGACAATCACAGCCACTCACAGAAAGGCGTGCTGCGCGGGCTCCATTTCCAAAACCCCGGAGAGCAGGGCAAGCTTGTAAGGGTAACGCGTGGCGCTGTGTTCGACGTCGCGGTGGATCTCCGCAAGTCATCCCAGACATTCGGGGAATGGGTCGGAGTTGAACTGACTGCTGAGAACAAGCGGATGTTCTGGGTGCCAGAGGGATTTGCTCATGGCTTTCTGACCCTCACTGACGACACGGACTTCATGTACAAATGCACTGCGCCTTATTCGCCGCAAACCGAACATACGCTCGCTTGGGATGACCCGGCCGTTGGCGTTGAATGGCCGGTCGACAATCTCGATCCGATTATCTCGGATAAGGATAAAGTGGGCCTGACGCTCGCTGATGTCCCCGCTTTTGACTAAGGCGCACGCAATGAAGGTTCTTATCA